>MTER01000110.1 GCA_002083985.1 Candidatus Altarchaeales archaeon A3 | reverse complement strand
ATTTCTTCAATCCTTTCCCGCTCATCAGAAATTTTGTAAAATAATCTTATTATTGGGGCGTTATTCTCAATTATATAGTCAATGTCAAGTAAAGTTTTCATGTAAAAATTTATAAGATTAAGCCAAGAAAACCAACCATTTTAATGGTTGGATGAATTAGCATAGTTAATTTAATGTGCAGACAATGACAGAGACCCACAGATTCTGTCCCCATATGCAAGGAGGTTGGTTCTCTTTGAGGTTGTTATCAGTCAGTAATATATCACCCATACTGAGAGTTTCCCCTCTGTTTAATGCCGGATTTACAGAGCAGCGGACTTGAGAAGCATCCGTAGGTGCGTTCTTTAACTCTACCGATAACGTCTGCATATTTCTTTGCCCCCTAATCAACTATACTACACAACTCCATAAATTGAGTTTTTTAGTATTTTCTTTATTAAAAAGGTAAATTGAAGTAAATGGTAAATTTTTATATTTTACGCTCGCGGTTGTTCGTATCTTTTTAAAACGTCAAGTTTTTAAAATCACTTCATTTCATTTAGAGATTTTTAAAACTTCAGGTTTTTAAAATACCCCGAAAATTTGAGAGGGATGTTTTTTAAATCTTTGAAAATGTATTGTAAAAAAGCGCATCTTTCGCCGTTGTTGAGTATAATAGCCATTGCTCCTCACGGAACAGGCCAACCAATTCATTGGTTGGTGATTGACCTTAATGCTGCACAAAATCAAAAAGCAAATGGTAAATTTTTATGTTGCTATTTGAATTTCTTTTATGAAGGGACAAGAAAGAATTGTCTATTCCAAGGTCCTCTTTTAATTCTGTGCAATTGCAGCCATTTACCTTTTTTATAATCTCTTTTTGAATATCAGATAATCGCCCTTCTTGAATGTATGCAATCATACCTGCATGACCTTCTTGCGACGAATAATATCCCGATAAAAAACGACCCAATCCTTCTTTACCACAATAAGTACCGGGTGTACTTCCCTTATATATTCTCTTTGCTTCAATAAATATTTTAATAATATCAGAAATGAAAAATTTTATGTCTGGTCTGGTTAGTCCACCGTTCTCTGAGGATTCCCCGGGCGTAAATGAAATATCAATTGTCTTGTCTGTGTATATTGAAATAGATGAATCCCGCTTAATGTGATCTATAATCCTGCGAGTTATTGTATCTTCATGAGTAGTATTGCTTATCACATCCTCTGATCTCACAATTTGATATGCTTCAAACAATGGCTGTAAAATAAAAATTTTAATTGTTTCTTCCTTGCTTTTTATCCTACTTGGTGCAGAAGCATATTTTCTGTTTTTTAAGTTATGATGTGTGTATGTCATTTCAATCCAAAGTAATTAATCGGGCAAGTTTTTATATATTAATCCAAATTCTCTTTTTACATCATCTAGTGCTTTGGTCCTTGTCCAATCCTTTATATGATTGCTTTTATAAAGATAAAGGACATTATTATCATAGATTCTCATTTCTTCTTCCTTTAAAACATTTTTAATATCACTAATTTTTTCGTGCAGGATTATACTTATCAGTCTTTTTAGTTTGGAATATTCTGGTTCCGTTTCCTTTTTCTCTTTTGAGAACTCAAATTTTACTAATGATCCAAGGAAATTGCATATATAAAATTTGGCGTTTAAGAAGTATCCTTTTTCAATAAAAAGATTAAACGAATCTATAAATTCATTTATATATTCGTTCATATCATCAGTACTAACTAAATTATTGTTTTGCCTTTTCTGTTTATATATTTTATAATAATCCTTTATCTGTTGCCTCTCATAGTAATCCAGTTCATATAAATCAAACACTAATTCATCTATTTGAGATTGGTATTTTTCTATGTCATTTTCTTCTTTTATCTTTGACACAAAATTTATAATCTCCTTTATAATTTTTTCATCTTTTAAATAAGGAATGGGGAATTTTTTAAGATCTACTAAATTAACTTTAGTATGATTTCCTTTTAGCCTCTGAAGATATTTAGACCTTAAATAAAAGTATGCTAATTTTGAGTTTAAAATCGCTTTAAATAAGTGTATGTAATCTGAAGGGAATTTTTTGTCTGGTTTGAATATATAAAAAGATGATGAGAATATTATTGTATCCGAAACCGAAAATGATTTAATTGGCCATCCTCTGTTTATAACTAATTTATTGTCCAGGAATATGTTAAACTTTCTTGCTTTTTCTAAATGAGGGCCATATTTGATATAACCTTCTAGTTGAGGACATAAATACGGCTTAAGTCCGCCAAGAGACTGTATTTTAGGGAAATAATTATTGTCTTCTTTTTTGATACCCTCATACTTTTTCTTTGCAATATTATTATAATCTGGATTGTAAACATTAAATGTTCCTTTCACCATTTTTAATATAAAGTTACTGGTTTCTCTATTATAGGTTATAATAACTTTTTTTTCAGTCAATTTACGTTTGAGTATAATTGAATTTTCAAGTTCTGTAATAGTCACAGCATTTTCATCGTTACTTTTTTTGATTTCAGGATTTTTGATCCAATCTACTAAAATATTCTCCTTTAGAAATTTTAAAAGATCGCCATTATTTTCAGGAATATCATCCCAACCGAATAAATACCCGTGTTTTTCCATTGAATAAAATGTTGCTCCTTGCTCAAAAGTTTCAGAATATCGCTCAAGAGCAATTCTTTTCTCGTATATATTCAACTGCACACCCACATCTTTAATTTTATACTCTCTATTAAAATCCACAATATTCCATTTTTTTTCATCTATTCTGGATAATTTTGCTTCATTTGATAAAAAGCATTTGCTTTCTTTGAACTCGTTTTTTAACTCATCATCAACATCACTACATTGCAGGTACTGCTTATATTCTGGTGTCAGACTAAATAAATAGACATCACTTTCTATTCTTTCAATTAATTTCAGATATTTATTCAAACCTAAAATGGATAGGTGCCAGGTTTCCTCAGATAATCCGGATTGTCGAACCTTTGCTATGTCATCATCTTTTACAACTATTTCCCTCGTTAATTCTGAAAAATGTGTCATGTCAGGGACTATAAATTTAATGTCATTTTCTTCAATATCGTGATCTTTATTGAAAATCAAAACACATGCAGACTCACTTCCATCCTTAAATGTTATCTTTTTAATATTAATCAGATTCAAGAATTTTTTTATTGAATATTTCTCAAGCAATAATTTTCTAAAACACTCTGCGTTTTGATTTGTAAAATTAGAAAGGTTAACAACCATTCCAACAATACTATTTTCATTCATCCAGTCATCTATCTTAAAAAGAAAACATTGGGAACTTTGATAATCTGAAACATCTGGCCATTTTCTATCTATTAATCTTCTTTCATTCTCTGAGAAATCATAATCCCACGGAGGATTTCCTAAAATAAGATCAAATTTTTTCCCTTTAAATATATCCTCATCAAATAAAGAGTTTCCCTGAATCAAATTGTGCTCTTTTAAGCCAGGAAACATGAAATGTTCCTTTTTTTCTTCGCATTTTTCTAAAACTTTTTTAAGTATTTCTGGGTTTACCCTATCAAATATCTTTAAGTAAAGACTAAAAGCAGCAATCCTCAAAGCGTTTGGGTCAGTATCTATCCCGTGAATTGACTTCTTTAACAAATCAGATTTTTTGTATATGTCAAGACTTTTACCTTCGCCCAACTCACTTTCTCTTTCTTTTACCAATCGTTCAAAAAATTTCACAAGAAAAATTCCTGAACCACAGGAGGGGTCAAGAACTGTAATGTTGCCTTCTTTAGATTTATTTTTGATATATTCTGAGTATATGTTTAGCTTACTATTTTCTTCTTTTAAAAGGTATTTATATGTTTTGCCATCAGCGATCTCTAAAGTCACATTATTTTCTTTTTTATTAAGGTTAAGAGTAATTGAGTTTTTCTTATTTTTATTTACGAGGGTTATTATTCTATCATTATCGCTTTTTTTGATTTCTGCATTTTCTGCCCATTCTATTTTTAAGTCGTCCTTTAAAAATTTTATGAGTTCTGTATTATTTCCTGGAACATCATCCCAGCTAAACAAATACGATTTTGAGTCAAAAGATTTTTCTATTATGTAATCTGTTACATTTTCGTAAAAACAATACCTTCGCTACGTCTTCTTATAGGATTCAAAAATTGTTCGTAGATATGACTTATCAACAAGATCGGGATCTTATCAAATTGATAGGGACATAAAGCCTGCTGCTTACTAGTGTAAGTGTATGTTTCCCCAAAAATATTGTTAAGTTTATCCAGTATGCTATCTTCTATGTCTGATGGAATGTCCCCCTTCTCAAATAAATCTCCGTTTAAGCAATCATTATACTTATCAAATAAGCTTAATAATCCATTAACATCTCTCCTTTTCAATAAGCATTTTAAGCCATCTCGTTTAATTCTATCCTCTAAGAATCGAATGAAAAGACACCTGTCAATTAATTTTTGCGCGATTTCATCTTTATTGTCGAATCTTTCAAGATAGTTTAAAATTTTTTCTTTTGTATCAGTTAAATTCTTTAAAAGGTCAACATCAATTGGTTTACGTTTTTTATCCTTTATTCTCTGCCTTATAAAACCATAAATTTCTTCCCAGAAACGCCCATTATCTATACTGTCCTTTTTCAGGAGTTCTAAATAATGTCTTGCTTTAACAGTATTCTCACTATATTTAAATGAGTATATTTTAGTGGTTTCTATAGGATCTAGATCATTCGGTTTCGTTTTTGAATCGCAAATCAATACTTCTTCGTCGTTAATAGTTGTGATAAATACTTCAGATACATTTTCATTCCATATTTCTCTATGTGCCTTATAAAAATTTTTATTTATATCCTCCTTATCAGTACCTGCTAATTCAACAAAATTGATGGGACCTAAATTAGAATTGTATTTAAGAATGCGTTCTCCTTCGAAATCATTCCTTGTGAATTTTAACTCTTCTAATATTTTTGATAAAGCCATTATTATTTTTATTTTTACATATCATTTCACATTGCTTCACTCCGTGTTGAAAAATTGGTGCTCATCCCTCTAAATCGGTTAATTATTTTGCTAGGGATATTTTAAAAATCTCACCTCACTTCGTTCGGAGATTTAAAAATTTCTGAAATTTTTAAATCACCTCGCCGATGCTCAGAGATTTTCAAATCTCTGCGATTTGAAAATGCTTAAAAGAAATCTTAAAATTGAACATTAGACATGTTGCAAAATAACTTTTTTACCTTTAAATTTTATTAGTTTTCACTCTTAAAATTTTTAATTTGCAACAACTCTATTATAAATTTAATTTCAAACATTATATTCATAAAAATATAGGTAAAAAAACAAATATATAATTATTCCATTTTTAGTAGGTCAGCATCAGATATTTTTATTAACTTGAAAATATAGTTATCCTTCAAACTTACGAGTTACCAATAACAAATTTAAATATAACTTAAAGATTAAAAACACAATACAAAATGATAACAAAAGAAAAAATTCAGGACTATCTTGCAGAAAAATTTAAATCGGCGAGTGTTTTGGAGGTTAAGGAATTAGGTTCTGGTGTTCACGGAACGGGCCATTTAATAAGATTTCTTGCTGATGAATGTGGAAGGAAAGTAGAAAAACGACTTGTAATGAAGGGGCTGGAAGGGCTGAATTTCGGACATGATTATGTATGCGACAGGGCACAGGTTTTACTGCTCGCGAATTCAACCTACAACAAATTACCAAATCATG
>MTER01000109.1 GCA_002083985.1 Candidatus Altarchaeales archaeon A3 | reverse complement strand
TTTTCACCTTTAAAATTTTTAATTTGCACCTTTAAAATTTTTAATTTGCAACAACTCTATTATTCATTTAATTAATTATTCATTTAAATTTTTAATTGATAATAAATTTAAATTTTAATTTTTAAAATGGAAAAATTAAAAACAAAAACAGAGGGCACAGAAGGCAATTTTGAAATTACCCGAAGGAACTTCTTAAAAATAGGAGGTGCTGTTACAGCAGGAATTGCTGTTTCTAATACCATCGGAGCAAGTGAAACAAAAACAAAGGACTCCAAGACATCTCCCGGAATTGAAGGAGAAATTTTTCAGTCGGTTTGCCCGTATTGTGCCGTCGGATGCGGAATGAAAATTTATGTTAAAGATAATAAAGTTGTTCATATAGAAGGAGATGAAGAAAATCCTATAAACAGAGGGAGTTTGTGCAGCAAAGGTAATGCGGCGATTCAGCAGATATACAATGATTTCAGAGTTAAAAACCCCTCAAAAAAATCCGGAAACGGAGAATGGGAAAAAATTTCGTGGAATGACGCATACAATGAAATTTCTGAAAAATTAAAAGCGATAAGAACTAAATACGGGCCGGATGCAATTGGATTTTACGGATGCTCTCATGCTACAAATGAAGAGGACTATCTGATTCAAAAAATTGCGAGAATATCCGGAACAAACAATATAGAACATCAGGCGAGAAAATGCCACGCTTCAACTGTTGGTGCCTTAAGCCCGTCATTCGGAAGAGGTGCAATGACAAATCACTGGGTTGATATTAAGAATGCCAAATGTGTTTTTATTATCGGAAGCAATATTGTTGAAAATCATCCGGTTGGATTTCAGTGGGTTACTGAAGCAAGAGAAAAGAACAGCGCTAAAATTATCGTTGCAGATCCAAGATATACAAAATCAGCAAATATGTCAGATATTTACCTACAGCATCGCCCCGGAACAGACATAGCATTAATAAACGGGATATGTAAAGAAATTATTGAAAACAAATGGTATGATGAGACATATTTAATGAACAGGACAAATACGCCTTTCCTGCTAAAAGAAAATAAATTAATTGAAATAAAGATAAGTGCATTAGTGGACAACAAAGGAATAAAGATAAGGTCAGGTAATGGAAATGATAAAGTAAAGATAACAATAACCGGAAAGGATGAGGGCGGAAAAGATGTAAAAGAAGAAATTTCTTCGGATGGGAAAAATTTTGTATCTTCAAAAAATAAATTTTCTTTTGTGAGTAAAATAGAAAATGAAAAAGCGTTGGGAGAGGTGGAAATTTTTAATGAAAATGACAAAGAAATTTCAAAGATTCCTACAGGTGTAAAGGTCTATGGAGACTGTTATGGAGCTTATGCAGGTGTTTTTACTGCAGAGGAAATGAAGGCAAATAAAGATACTATATTCAGCAAGCTCGTAGAAAATCTTTCTCCTTATACTTTGGAAGAGGTTGAAAAAATTACGGGGGTTGAAAAGGAAAAGATAAAACAAATAGCAGAAATTTTCGCAAAAAATAAGCCCATGACTATTTTATATTCAATGGGTACAACACAGCATACTACAGGAGTACAATATATAAGAAGTTATGTTGTTTTGCAGTTGCTTTTGGGAAATATAGGTGTTCCCGGAGGCGGAATCAATGCAATGAGAGGAATTACCAATGTTCAGGGAGCAACCGATATGGGATTATGTCACATATTGCCTGCTTATTTAAGTGTACCACAAAAAGATCAGAAATTAGAGAATTACTGGAGTTCCTTTGGAAAAGCACGACTTGGGAAATTCAGGCAAAATGAAATTTTTAATATTTTAACAGACAATTTTCCGGAAGACAAATTTTCGGGACACAAAGGTGGAATAGGGTCGGGATTGTGGGGAATAAATTATGAACAATTGCCAAAAGGAAACGGATATAGCAGCCAGGTTATGCTCAGAAAAGCAAAAGAGGGAGCAGTAAAAGCGTTAGTAATATTTGGAGAAAATCCGATGGTTTCATCTCCGAATTTAAAAATAGTTAAAGAGGCATTCAAAAATTTAGAATTACTTGTTGTCGTGGATATTTTTGAATCTGAAAGTGCAGCAGCGGAAAGAAATGAAAACAGTTCTACATATTTACTGCCTGCAAGCACATTTGCAGAAAAAGCCGGGAGTGTATCTAATAGCGGAAGATGTGTTCAGTGGAGATATAAAGCAATAGAGCCATTGTATGAGTCAAAACCGGATTTGGAAATTTTGATAAATTTGGGAAAGAACTTGTATGAAAAAGGCGTTTTAAATTTTGATACAAATAAATTTAAGAGTCCGCAAGAAGCGTTCAATGGTGTTTTTAATTATAGTTACGATGATGCAAAATTTGATAATGAAAAAGTTGCCGAAAATGTATTAAAAGAAATTACAAAGTGCTGCTGGATTTATGATGTAATTGGAAAATATGCAGGAGTAATTGAAACAAGAAGCGCAGATGAATTTGGCGATGAAGTAATAAATAAGGGAACAAATTATGCAAAGCGAAGAGATAATGTTAGCGATAACGGAGAAGGTGTTTATCCTGGGTGGGGGTGGACATGGCCAATAAACAGGCATGTTTTGTATTATGTTCATCCGGAAAAAGGAAAAAATCTGGAAATCGGATATAAATTTAAAGATGATGCATACAAGCCAAACAAAAAAGGAATATACTCTATTCCAAATGATGCGTTTTTGACAAAAGAAGGTGTTGCGGCGTTGGGAGCATTAACCTCAACTTTGAAAGATGGATTTCTGCCAAAACATATGGAACCAATAGAATCACCTTATCCGGATTTATCTAAAAAATATCCTCCTTATGTGAAATTTGATACTGACACAAAGAAAAACACGAGCAATGTAGGGGAACTTGAAATTGGAGATGTTAATGAATTTCCTTATGTTTTAACGACTTTCCGAGTATTGGAACATATGCTCGCGGGACAAACAACAAGAAATATCCCTTATTTAGTTGAATTAGAGCCGGAACCATTTTGTGAAATTAATGAAAAATTAGCAAATGAAAAAGGAATAAAGAATGGCGATTATGTGAAAATTTCAACAAAGAGAGGAAGCATCAAAGTCCGAGCGAGAGTTAATGGAAGGGTCAATGAAAAGACGATTGCAGTAACATGGCACTGGGGATTTAAGGGATTATCAACAGGCGACTCAGCAAATTACTTAATAATTGATGCACTTGATCCAAATGCAAATATTCCGGAATATAAAGTTGCGTTATGTAATATTGAAAAGGCATAAAAAGCTGAAAAATTAAATTTAAAAAAATAAAAATTTTAAAATTTTAATTTAAAATGACAAAGTCGTTATTAATTGAGTTAAATAAATGTACTGGATGTAGATCCTGTATTGTGGCATGTAAGAACTGGAATAAATTAGAGCCGAGGACAGAAAACAGGAATATGGCTGAAGTAAGAAAGGCGGTGGAAAAGGCAAAAGGCACGGATAAATTTAGTGTTGATGAATTTACCTACATACATGAAAAAGATATCAAAAATTTTTATAAGAGGCAATGTATGCATTGTGATGACCCGCAATGTGTAAAGAATTGTCCCGCCCATGCAATAGTAAAATATGATAACGGTGCTGTTGTTGTTGATAAAACAAAATGTGAAGGTGTCGGATTGTGCGCGCAGGTTTGTCCTTTTGATGTTCCGGTTATGGGCGAAGATAAAAAGCCCGTGAAGTGTACATTATGCTATGACAGGATTACGCAAAATCCCGCGTTAGAACCCGCTTGTGTGAAAGCATGTCCTTCAAAGGCATTAAAATTCGGTAATATTGATGAAATGAGACAATATGCATCTAAATTTAAATATGTTTATGGCGGAGGACTGAATGACAGTTATAATTCATCTGTAATTTACGCTTCAAAGGTACCGTTTGAAAACATTGACTTTAAAGTTGCTGAAATTCACAATATAGCAAATGTTTTGGATGCGCTCAAGCACCCGGTTGGTATCTTAAGCATAGTGGGGGGAGCGGCATTAGTAGGATTAAAAATTTATAGGGATAGAAAGAAAAAGGTGCTGGAAGGTGAAAAATAAAATTAAATTTAAAAATTTAAAATAACTTAAAATTTAAAATAAAATTTTTAAAATGGATATGGATAAAATTTTACTTTGGGGAATAATAATAAGCACTGCTGTAATTGTAATTGTAAGTATTCAGCCATACATTTTGGGAACAGAGCCATCAGTT
>MTER01000108.1 GCA_002083985.1 Candidatus Altarchaeales archaeon A3 | reverse complement strand
AAAATAACCACACTTACACGCACTTCGTTCGTGTCTTTCAAAAATCTTTATGATTTTGAAAATCGTTAGGATATTTTAAAATCTTATGATTTTAAAATAATTATAATTTCAGAAATTTAAAAAAGCTCGATTTGTGAGGTTGTAGAATATAATTGTCCTGAAAAAACACACTTGTGCAAGATGGCTATCAAAGGCAACAAAAAAGCATAATGACAAACATATAATGTCCCTTTAAGAGATTGAACAAGTTTAGATACTATGAGAATTGGTTACAAAGTTAATTGATTGCCTCGTCTTTAAACAGTTGTAGAAATCAGCATAGCAATCCGTTATACTCAGAAAAATTTAAAAATTTTTGAGATTACAATGAGCCAATACTGAAAAATACCTCCTAAAAATTCACCTATGTTTTGCGGCTTCACATCTTCCGGAATGACAGCAAAATTTGTTAATATTGGAAGTAAAAAGAATGCTGCCATAATAATAATTCCAACAACGGTTGAGAGTTTCATTTTATTAAATAAATTTAATTGGTTCTAATTAATAATTTTATAAAATATAATAATTGGTTAAATAATTTGTTTTCAAATATTTCAAATAAATTTTAAAATGGATAAAAATAATGCCAATAAAGGGGACAAGGAAGATGATGATGAAAAGAAAAAGAAAAGAAATTTTTTCCCACTCATATTTTTTGCTGGCCTTTTAGTACTATTTCTATTAGGATATTATGTTGTGCATCCTTATGTTGATAAGCCACCTGAAATCAGTAATGCTGAAAATGCCGCACTTCAAAAAGAATATGCTGGCAATATTGCCGGTGCCATAGATGACTACGACAATCTGCTGAATAAAGAAACTAATGAGGAAAAGAAATGTATTTACTATGCCAGAATCGCAAAATTATATTCTCAATTGGGAAAAGAAGAAATTGCAAAGGGATATTATGAAAATGCAGCAAATCTCGCCAAAGATAAAAATTTTACAACTTGTATGTATGAAGCAATGTTCTGGAAATGGCATTATGAGAAAAATGTAACATGTTTGATGAAAGCGGTTGAGCTTGCAGAAAATTTAAATGATGCTCAAAAGAAATTTTACTCTTATTCACAAATGGCAAATTATTATTTAAATTCGCAAAATTTTACAAACGCAAAGGACTTTTATGATAAAGCAAGGGTCTTAAGTAATAACGGGGACGATAAAACAATCGGCTATAATTATCTTGGAATCGGAACGCTTTATACTGAAGGGAATAAGTATGAGGATGCCCTACAAAATTTAAAACAGGCGGAAATTTATTTAAAGAAAAGTGATGATAAAGATGGCCTGCTGAATGTATGCCTGGCAATTGCTTATATTTATACGAAGAACAACGATACCAAAAATGCAATAGAGTATTATAAAAAAGCAGGTAAAATTTCAAATATAATAGGTAAATTAGATTATTCTAAACTTGGAATTGCTTATGCTTATATGATGCTTGCACAGAAAAAATTAGATGAAAAGGACTACAATGCCGCAATAGGAGATGCAAAGGCAGCACTAAATTTATATGTTGATGAGCATGGCAGTGAGCAGGATATTGCCAGCGTGCAAAACATTTTATGTTACGGGTATTTTGCAACCGAAAGACAAGTAGAAGCAAGGGAATGCTACAATATGCTCAAAATAGAAGCATTAGATAATGATGCAAATAAATTTAAGGCATATACTGCAAGGGCATCACTTAATGAATTTTTCGGATTAGCTTATGAAGGAATAGAAATAGGCATTGTTGAAGATGAAAATGAGGGCTTTAAAAAAATAAATATGTTCTGTCAGAGAGTTTTAACCGCAATTGATGACTATAAGAAAGCAGCAGAAACAGGTAAAAAGATAAATATGGGCGACGAAGAAATAAAACGCATTAACTTTAAAATTTCTGAACTTGAAATAAAAAGTAAAGAATGTCCTTCAAGTTAAACCATTGGGATCGCCTTTTTCTTAAAAAGAAAAATCACATCGCTTATGCTCGGAGATTTTCAAAATTTCATTTTTAAAACGTGGGCGAAAAAGAAAAGTAAACTTTTGAAAAATTTAAAAATCTAAATCTTACAAAAACCTGAAATGATATCTCATATTTATGATGTAAAAATCTTTATTAGAATAGGGTGGTTAAGGGAGATAATTAAGCATCCGAAAGACAGATATGGACAGAAAGAGTATATTCAAAATAATCTAACAAGTTGTTAGACAATTTATAAATCTTACAAAAACCTGAAATGATATCTCATAGAGATTTTATAGAAAAGGACTCTAAATTTTATGCAGTTTTAAGCACAAAGCCATTATTGTGTTCTTTAAGATATATACAAACAGATAGAATTCTTAAAAAGGTTGACGGAGGAATTGCCATTATTGATGATGCCAGTGATATAAAAATCTTCAGCGGAAGAGAACGCTTAAAAGAGATAATGAAACATCCGAAAGACGGATATGAACAGGATGCGTATGATTTGGCAAAATTTTTATCTGGTTTTGTGCATAAAAAAAATTTGGGAATTTCAGGTTCCGGACTTATTAAGTGCTACAGAGATGATTCCGATATTGATTTTGTTGTTTATGGGACGGAAAATTTTAATAAAGCGAGAGAAGAGATTAAGGAAGAGATGATGAATGATGGCATAATTAATGACTTAAATTTGGAACAATGGAAAGAACTCTATGCAAAAAGAATATTTGGCAATGAATTGACATTTGATGAGTTTTTATGGCACGAGAAGAGGAAATTTAATAAGGGAACAATCAACAATAGGAAATTTGACCTTTTGCTTTCGGATGATGCTAATATAGATTTAAATTTTAAAAAAATTGGAAATATTACAAAGAGGGGTAAAGTAGTTAAAGCAAGTCCGTTTTCATATCCCGCGTATTATGAAATTGTTGATGGTGAAAATAGACAAGAATTAAATACTATAAAAATTTTATGTTGGACTCATACTTATGTCGGACAGGCATTTGAAGATGAAAATATAGAGGTCTGCGGGATGCTTGAAGAAATAAATAATGGAAATGGCTGTGAGAAATTTATAATTGTCGGAACATCCAGAAAAGCAATCGGCGAATACATAAAAGTAGTGGAATAAAAAAGTAATGGAATAAAATTTAACGAAATGAAAAAATGCCCGAAATGTGGAAAGGAGTATCCTGATATAAAAAGTTTTTGCACCATTTGTAAAGAACGGCTAATGATAAACGAAGATGTTGCAGAAAAAGAACGAAAACATTCAAAAGAAAAGAGGACCAAATATATTGCTATTGGTATTATTGTTGTTTTGTTAATTGCTACATTTGTGATTTTTGTTGTGCCTTTCCAGTATGGTGCAAATCAGGCATATTGTGAGAATTTTACTGATACTTATGTAGAGTATTTTATGGGAGAAGAGCCATATAACGATACGGAAAAATATACGGAAACAGAACTTTACAACACAACGGACCATATAAGTTATAAAATGATTTCTGTGGGAAAAGGGATTGCTAATTGCCGTTCTAGCGGTAGCGGATGTTATTGTACTGGTGATATTGGAACTATTCAAAATGCAGATAGCATAAGTGGGAAATTTGTGGTAGAGGTTTCTTTCTTTTCAAGCAATCAACAAACACAATCTGCAAAAATAGGTTCGTATTTGAGCAGTTCATATTTTTTAAGACCAGGAGAATCACAGAGAGTAGAAGTATTTTTTTATACCGGAAAATGTGACAAAACAAAACCGACATACTATAGAATGGATGAAGTAATATCTTCCACAAAAGAGGTTATCAAAAACCAAATAATAACAAAATACAAGAATGTGACAAACTACAAAAATGTAACAAAAACAAGAGAGATTACAAAACACTATGGCGTTAAGAAGCAAAGAGAAATAATAAAAAATGCAACTTTTTTTGAGCAATGGACAGGAAAAGCAGTAAGATATGAAGATACGAAGTGCAGGGTTGATAATTAGTGTCTATTCATAAACTCATATTTTTTGTCAGTTTGTCTGATAAAATATGACAATTTGTGTGTGAACTCAAAAAAAATTTTCAAAATTTTTTACTTTATGGGTGGACACTAATTAGTAGACATGTTGCAAAATAACTTTTTCACCTTTAAAATTTTATTAATTTTAAGGATATTTTAAAATCTTTGCGATTTTAAAATCACCTTTAAAATTTTTAATTTGCAACAACTCTAGTGTGAATAAATTTAATAATTAATTATTTATTGAAATTGTAATTATCAAATAATTTATAAAAATTTAAAAAATATAATAAAAACGGTAAAATTTAAAAATTTTCAAAATGGATGGAAAAAATTTGTTAAAAGGATATGAATTACTAGGACTTGCAGCAGTCGGAGCGATTTTAATTTTGAGCGTGTTGATAAGCGGATGTGTTGATTCGGGGGGAAAACTTGTAAAAGAAGGGGACAATGTAAAAGCAAATATTACTGAAAACAATATAACAAAAACGATTTTTATAGAAAATATATCTGCTCATGGACAGAATTATCCTTTTGAAAAGGATTTGATTGGAACAAAAGTCGGAGAAAAAAAGAATATCAATTATGAGGAAATTGTTTCCGTAAAATTAAGTCAGGAACCAAAAGCAAATACTGTATATTCTACTCCTCAAGGTGCAATAAGAGTATTTAATGTTACGGATACACAAATATATATAGGACAACATACATTAACAGGTGAAACATTAAATTTTCATGTGACTATAAAGAACATAAGCGATCAAAAGAAATCCGCAGTAGAATGCTTGACAAAAAATAATATATCCGCAGATACAGTAGCATTTTATCATTCAAATTCGTGCCCGCATTGTGTAAAGATGAAACCGTGGATACAAGATATGGAAAAGCAAGGATATAAATTTTTATGGATAGAAGGAAGTGATACTGAAAAAATGAAAATTGCAGTAGAATGCTTTTCAGGTATCTTAAAGTTCAATCAGGGAGTTCCGCAATTCGGATGCCCATCAAATAGCCAGTGGCATATAGGTGCATTTATGAGTATAGATGAACTGAAAAATTTTGCAGATGCATGTAAAAAGTCAGCAGCAGAATTATCAAACAAAAACAAAACAGTAAAGACAACGATTGAAAACGGGGTTTTTGTTGAGGTTGAATATGTTGGAAAATTAACTAATGGAACAGTATTTGATAATGGAACTGTAAAATTTACGGTTGGAAGCGGGCAGATGATAAAGGGCTTTGATAAAGGAGTTGTCGGAATGAAAATGGATGAAAGTAAGGACTTGATTATTCCTCCTGAAGACGGATATGGACTTCCGGAATCAGTTCCAAAAATAATTCCACAAGAAATACCCGTAAGTGCATTTAAATCAGTATTCAACAATGAAAATCCTGTAAAAGG
>MTER01000107.1 GCA_002083985.1 Candidatus Altarchaeales archaeon A3 | reverse complement strand
TAATATTAAATCTTACATTCCACACATCATACCAAATATTTTTAATTTCTGATTGTTTTTCGCAAAATTTAGACGAAAAATTGAACTTGCTCAATATTAAGGGGTAAATCACTCGTAACCGTCAAAAAATCACGAATAACCTCCACTCTTTATTGAGCATATTCAAAAAACATTTATTGCATCCAGAGTGGAATTACACTATTACAATACAAAATATGCCTAATTAAAATACATGAAATTGACCAAGTTATTTTTGAGCAAGCACTTAGTAATCAATAATACTTTTTTCATTTTTAGCCATTAATTTAATTAAATTTTAAATTAAATTAATGGCCTACTTCTATTTGCTACTCAACCATTAATTATTATGACAGCAATTTTGCAGAACAATTAAATTTGTTAGACAAAAGCAAAACATATCTTGTTCATTGTATGGGCGGGTCCAGAAGTGGCAATTCAATGAGTACTTTTCAGCAACTTAAATTTAGGTTGGTTTATGACATGCTTGAAGGCATAAATTCCTGGAAATCATAAGGTTTTCCTGTTGAGTGATAACGACAAATTCGGGTTTTCTAAAAACACATTAAGAGAAAAATTTTAAAGGAATATTAATTGTATATGGTTAAACAAAATGGAGCAAAAAGAAAATAGGAAAAAAGATACGGAAAAGGAAAAAATTTTAATAACCTCTGCCCTTCCGTATGTAAATAACATTCCGCACATCGGAAACATTGTCGGAAGTCATCTTCCCGCAGATATATTTGCAAGATTTATGAGAACGCTAAATTATGATGTAACCTTTGTTGGAGGTGCGGATGAACACGGAACACCTATTGAAATTGCCGCTCAAAAGAAAAATTTAAATCCGAAGGAATTATGCGATTATTACTTTAACATTCACAAAAAAATTTATGAATGGCTGAATATAAGTTATGATATATTTTCAAGGACATCAAAAGAAATTCACCATTCTACAACGCAGGAATTTTTTACACAAATTTACAAAAACGGATACATCAAAGAAGGAAAAATTTTACTTCCGTACTGTGAAAAATGCAATCGTGTATTGCCAGACAGATATGTTGAAGGAACCTGCCCGCACTGTGGATATGAAAAGGCAAGAGGTGACCAGTGCGAAATGTGCGGAAATATGCTGAATCCTACGGAACTAAAAAATCCGAGATGTGCAATTTGTGGTTCTAAGCCGGAAATTGTTGAAAGAACCCATTTGTTTTTTGAATTAAACAAGCTAAGTGATCAACTGGAGGAATGGATTAAAAGCAAAAAAGGAATCTGGAAAGACAATGTAATTGCAGAATCACTTGGATGGATTAAAGAAGGGCTAAAAGAAAGGTGTATAACGAGAGATATAAAATGGGGAATTAAGGTTCCGCTCAAAGATTTTGAGGACAATGTCTTTTATGTCTGGTTTGATGCTCCAGTCGGATATATATCTTTTACCAAAGAATTAGAAAAAAATTTATGGGAAAAGGACATTAATAATGCAGATAATGTCCGAATTTATCATTTTATCGGAAAGGACAACATAATATTTCATACGATTTTCTGGCCTGCAATGCTGCTTGCGAACGGAAAATTTAATCTGCCTTACAATGTTGTCGGACTGCAGTATCTGAATTATGAAGGCGGAAAAATTTCAAAGTCGCAGAACAGAGGGATATTCTGTGAAAATTTGTCTTACAGCGGAATTGAGAGTGATGTATGGCGGTTTTATCTGACTTTTCTGATTCCGGAAAATAGTGACAGCGAATGGAAATGGGACGAATTTCTGAATAAAACGAACAGCGAATTAATCGGAAATTTCGGAAATTTTGTAAACCGGACTGTCTCATTCATTCAGAAAAATTTTAACGGAAAGATAAATTTTAAGGATATAAATTTTCACCTCACTTCGTCCGGAGATGTTCAAAATCTTTGTGATTTTGAACATAGGAATGACGAGATAGAGATGTTGGCGAGAGTTAGGAAAACTGCAGAGGAATATAAAGAAGCGATGATAAATTTGCGACTTCGCGATGGATTGAGAAAAATTCTTGAAATCAGCGGAATTGGTAATGAATATATGCAAAAAAAGGCACCGTGGAAAGGTCTGAATGAAAATGCCGCAGAATGTAAAAAAACGATGTATTGCTGCGCATTAATTTGTTATTATCTGGCAAATCTTTCTCATCCGTTTTTACCGGATTCATCAAAAAAAATACTCGAAATGTTAAATTTAAAAACCGAATACAAATTTGAAAATCTTTATAAAGACAGGATTGAATTTGAAATTAAGGAGGTTTCACCTTTATTTAAGAAAATGGATGAAAAAATTATTGAGGAAATAAAAGGAAAGGTTACAAAGATAGGAGTTGAGACAAAGGAAGGTAAAAAAGCGGAAGAAAAGGAAGAAATAAAGATAGAAAAGGAAGAAAATAAAGAAATTACTTATGAGGATTTTAAAAAGCTCAATTTAAGGGTTGGAACAATTGAACAGGCTGAAGAAATTCCGAAGTCAGACCGGCTGCTAAAACTTACTGTAAATTTGGGACTGGAAAAACGAACGATCCTCGCAGGAATAAAGAAATTTTATAAACCAAGCGATTTGATAAATAAGCAGGTGATTGTACTTACAAATTTAAAGCCGAGAAAGATGCTCAATATTGAATCGCAGGGGATGATTCTGGCTGCTGAGGATGACGAAGGAATAAAACTACTCGTTCCGGATAAAAAGGCAATGGAAGGAAGCGAAATCGGATAAATAAATTTCGCCATTATAAATAAATTTCGTTGGTATTAAAATTTTGATGGCACAATTAACAGGTGACCGTTGGTGCTCGCCCCATATAAATCAAAAGCAATATTTTAAAAATTCCACTTAAAAGAAATCTTAAAATTTATGTATTGTGAAAAAAGTCACCTGTTTTTATGCCATCAAATATTAAGATTGCTCCAAAATATAAAAATCTATACTAAATTAACAATGCCCTATTTTTAAAAGTAAAATTTTCTAAAACAAACTTTCCTCAATAACCATTGTTTTTCCTCCTGGTTTTGACTCCAAAATTTCAAAATTTAATTCGCCAATTTTTTCCCTGATCTCTGCTTTGTTGTCCTTCAAACATAAAATATGGACATTTGGACCTGCATCAATTGTAAAATAGCATTCAATTCCATTCTTTCGCAAATTCCATACTTCCTTCATGATTTTTAATGTCTCCGGCTCCCAGTAAAACAATCCCGAATTCATCATCGTAGTATGCATAGATATGCAGTCCTTTTCAGCATAAGTTCCGAGCGTTTTTAAATTTCTCTCAATTATACCTTTTCTCACAAAATTTAAATTTTCATTAACCTCGGCAAGCCGTGCATAAAAATAAGGATTAAATTTCTGCATCCCTGTTGTTGAGGAAATTTCTTTTTTTTCTTTTTTCACGATAATTATCAGGTCATATATTTCAAAATGTTCCGCAGGAGCAAGTGAGACAGCATAAGAGTCATCATTACAGGTTCCCGTCAGCCACTCTGTGAATCCATTCGGGATAGACCTGCACGCCGAACCGCTTCCTAATCGTGCCAGTATGCTCAACTCTTTTTCGCTTAAATTTAACTTTAATGCATTTGCACATGACATTGTTAATGCGGCAAACCCCGATGCCGAAGATGCAATTCCGCTTGACATAGGAAAGTTATTCTCGCTTACAACCTTTGCCTTTAATTCTATTCCCGATAAATTTCTAAATCTATCCAAATGCTTAATTACTCTTTCCTTCGCTGTTCCTTCTGCAACATTTTTGTTAATTGTTACAACATCTTCATCAAAGTCATTAAATTCAACAGTTGTTTTTGTCCATAAATTTCCCAAATTCATTGAAATGCTGTTGTTAAGCGGAATTCTCAAGTTCTCGTCCTTCTTTCCCCAGTATTTAACAAATGCAATATTTGGGTGTGCTATTGCTGTTGATTTAAATTTCATTTTTATTTTTGTAGTTTTAAATTTTTGATTTTTATGCTGTTTAAAAATTTAGATTTTATTTCATTTTATTTCGTAACTATTCAGAGGTATTAAATTTATGGGTACTGACCCACTAAAATTGGGATAATTTTAAAATCCTAAAGATTTTAAAATATCCGAGCATTAGCGAGGTTATTAGAGTTGTTGCAAATTAAAAATTTTAAAGGTGATTTTAAAATCGCAAAGATTTTAAAATATCCAAACGAAGTGAGGTTAAAATTAA
>MTER01000106.1 GCA_002083985.1 Candidatus Altarchaeales archaeon A3 | reverse complement strand
TTCAACAGAACTCTGGTTTTCTTTTGTTATCTGTTTATTGTCTATTAAATTTTCTATTTCTTTAAAAGTCATATCTTTAATTTCTTTTTCTTCTTTTTCCGGATATTCCAAATTTTTTTCAACAGTCATTTCTTTTGTTTTTATAATTGTTTTTGTAAATTTCCAATAAATAATTATGTTTTTATTAAAAAATACATAAATAATTTACCCGCTTACTATTAAATTTAACCCGTTTAAAAACGCTTCAACACTCGCAAGCACAATATCAGTTCCTACACCCCTTGCACTAATTGTTTTTCCTTTACTCCTCAGCTTTATCTCAACCTGAACACCCGCTTCGCTTCCGCCTGAAATCGCATCAACATGATAACCTATAAATTCAAAAGGAATATCTTTACAAATATTTCTTATCGCATTTATCGCTGCATCAACAGGACCATTTCCGATGCTTATCGCCCTTTTTTCTTCTCCGTTCACTAATAATGTTACTGATGCCATAGGTTGTGTTACATATCCTGAAAAAGCAGTGAGGCCTTTTAAAAGTATCTCTCTTTTTTCGGATAAATTTAGCATGGTATTTGCCACCTGCCTGACATCAAAATTTGTAATTCGTGTTCCTTTATCTGCCATGAACTGCAGTTTTTTAAAAATTTCAGTAAATTGTTCGTCATTCGCTTTTATATTCATCTCTTCCAACACATTCATTACTGTTTTTCTTCCCATCAGCTTGCCGAGAACAAATTTCCTTTCGGTGTTAAAATTTTCCGGATTTATCGCCTCGTAAGTTGCAGGGTTTTTTAATATTCCATCAACATGGATTCCCGCACCATGTGTAAATGCGTTCTCGCCGACAATTGCCTTATTTCTTGCTATTCCTATTCCCGTAATTTTTTCAATATATTTTGATACCGTTAAAATTTTTTTAAAATCAATAGAAACATCATAATTATAGAGAAATTTTAATGCACTTGCGACCTCTTCAAGCGGCGCATTTCCCGCTCTTTCACCTAATCCGTTAATAGTAACATCTACAACATCTGCCCCGTTCTTTGCGGCAGTAATCGTGTTTGCCGTTGCCAGTCCAAAATCATCATGACAATGAACGCCAAGTAAAATTTTGGACTTTGCGACCGGACTTAATACGCCAAAAATTTCTGAAATTTTTTCATCTGTTGCTTTTCCAACTGTATCTGCAATCGTAAGCCGGTCAATTTTTAATTCAACTGCCAGATTTAAAATTTCTTTGAGAAAATTTATATCGCTTCTGCTTCCGTCTTCACAACATAAATCCACGGTTAATCCGTTACTTTTACAGAATTCGATACATTCGGTAATCGTTTCTTTAACATTTTCCCTCGTAGTATTTAGTTTATCTTTTATATGAATATCTGATGTCGGTGCGACCAGAAAGACACCGTCAACACCACAGTTTAGTGCATAAGTAATATCTTCCTTTTTTATTCTCGCAAAGCTCAAAAGCAGGGCATTTAAATTTCCTTTCTTCTTTTCATCGCAAATTTTTTTAATTGCTTCTCTTTCACCCGCACTAGATATTGCACTTCCAATTTCCATAAAATCAACTCCCAATCCGTCTATTGCTTTGGCTATTTCAACTTTGTCTTCAGGTTTTAGCACGATTCCGGGTGTTTGTTCACCGTCCCGCAAGGTCGTATCCAAAAATTTTGGGTTCATTTGAAATTTCAATTATAAATTTGATAAATTTAAATTAGGTTTAGTTTTATTTGTCCTATTAAGATCGCGATCTATTTTTAATCTTACCTTTTTGTTTACTTTTTTACCTAATTCTATGCAGTCATCATCAGTTAATTCGCTGTGTTCAAAAAGTTGAGCAAACATCTTAATTTTTGTCCTGCAATATCCGGAAGTTAATAAATTTATTGCACCAATAATTTAACATATTAAATGAAATTTTCATAATATTAAATATTAAAACACTAAAAGAAAAATATAAAGCAAAAAATAATGATTACCTGTGGAATAGACGAAGCGGGGCGGGGACCGGTTATAGGTCCGATGGTTATGGCATGCTGCTGCTTTGATGAAGATGGAATTGCAAAATTAAAGGAACTAAATGTTAAGGACTCAAAACAGCTCACTCCAAAAAAAAGGGAATTTCTTGAAGAAAAGATAAAGAAAATTGCATTAAAATACCTAATTAAAAAAATTTCCCCGGTTGAAATTGACGAGACGAGAAAGAAAATTTCCCTTAACGATATTGAAGCAAAGGAAATTTCGGAAATGCTTTTGGAGTTAAACAAAACAATGACAGATATGCCATCATTTATTTATGTTGATTCTCCTGAGAACATACAGGAAAATTTTACAAAAAAGATATTAAAATTTAGCCCGACAAAAATTTCAGCCAATATAATTTCCGAGCATTTTGCAGACAGCAAATATATTGAGGTTTCTGCTGCATCAATACTGGCTAAGGTTGAAAGAGACAGAGAAATTGAAAATTTAAAGAAAATTTATGGTGATTTTGGTTCGGGTTATCCTGCTGATCCAAAAACAGTCGTGTTTTTAAAAAATAACGAATCAAAAATTCCAAGAGAAATAATAAGGAAATCGTGGAATGTCCGATTTAAACAAAAAGATAAGGAAGGTAAAGATAAGGAAGTGCAGGCAAAGTTGTTTTGAGCTAATAATAATTCTTATAGGGTGTAAAAATAAGTGACTTTTTTGCAATGTATAAATTTTAAGATTTATTTTAAGCGGAATTTTTAAAATATTGCTTTTAATTTTTTCGATTTACAGGAGTGAGCACAAACAGTTATCTATTAATTACGCCATCAATTCTTTAATAAAAAGTTTTTTATTTCGCTGTAAATCGGCCCTTCTTTTCTTAACTCGCTTTTCATTAAAGATACCTTTTCTGCAGTGAATTCCAGGAATTCAAAGTTCTTGTATTTTTCAATAAATGTCTTTAATGATGCCTTATTATTCGCATATTTTAGACGAGCTATTGTCAAATGAGGAACAAAGTCCTTTTCATTAGGAAATTTAAATTTTAAAGCAGTATCAGTCATTTTCTGTAATTCACAGAGTTCTTTATTTCCTTCTGCAACGCCAATCCATAAAACCCTGATATAATTCTCATTTGGAAATGCACTAATCCCTTTTAAAGAAATTTTAAATTTTTTCCCGTTTTCTATAAAATTTAATGCGTTAGAAATTTCTTCTGCATCTTTCGGAGTGATTTCACCCAAAAATTTTAAAGTCAGGTGGATGTTTTTATTATCAACTGCCTTAAATTTAACACCTGCTAATTCATTGAAATCAATTGAAATATTTGCCGGAGAATTTATTGAGATGAATGCTCTCATTTAGGAAAATTTAATGATAAGTTAAACGAGTGAAGAGATTTTGAAATATTGCTTTTCCATAATTGCATATAATATCTTTCCGAATATATCTATCTTTTATTCCAGTTCTTCCTGCAGATATCCCCTTTTTATCTCAAAGTATTCAAATTCGTTTGTCGGCTTCTGATATTTAACTTCAACGGTTTCAACGAAAATAGGAAATTTTCTTATTTTAATCAATTCAATAAATTTATTTATGTTTTCCTCGCTACCTTCCACGACTATAGTAAATTTATCAACTTTTGTCTTAAATTTACTATACTCGTGAATTCACTTCAAAGTTGTCAAAAGTTAGTGAATTCACTATATTTTAACATCTCTCGGCTTTATATTCTCAACGAATCCAACAATTCCGAGAGTTGTGGCAATATCTTCAACTACATCTCCATAACCGACCATTTGAATTTTTCCTTTGACAATTATTTCAATCCTTTGCATTTCCCCATATGAAACATAAATAAATTAAACCGAAGAAGGGATTTTGAGAATCTCTTTTATTTTGTTAATTTCTATACTTATTTTTTCAGCCCTTGCCTTTAAATCCTCAATTTCGCTTATCACACTCTCCATATGTTTTGTATCCTGCTTCGCATCTTTCCTTTCCATTTTGCTAAAATTAAAATAGTAATTATAAGTTAATATGATTGTTTAGTAAAAATTTATGATTATTATTCAATATAATGTTCCAGAAATTAATCAATGGAGCGAAAAATCATCGTTAAAATATCAGATATAATAGACATGTTGCAAAATAACTATTTCACTTATTAATTTTAACCTCACTTCGTTTGGATATTTTAAAATCTTTGCGATTTTAAAATCACCTTTAAAATTTTTAATTTGCAACAACTCTAATTAACAGAGTTGTTACCTTTTAAGGTTTAAAGTGAAAATTTTATTTCACAAAAGAACCCGATATAGGTAGCAAATTAAACCGAAACAGGTACATTAAGAACTTCTTTTATCCTGTTAATATTTGTCTCCATCAAGCCATACTTTACCTTTAAATCATTAATTTCGCTAATCACACTCGGAATATATTTTGTATCCTGCTTAATATCTCTTAAAATACCTATTGTTGTATCCTGCTTCTCTCCGATACTTTCCGTATTTTTTTTAATGCATTCTATACCCTCTTTAATGCCTTCCGTGTCTTTCTTGACATCCCTTAAAATGCTTATCGTCGTATCCTGCTTTTCTAACATCTGATCCTGCTTTCTGTATCATTACATCCTGCTTTTCTAACATCTGATCCTGCTTCTGTATCATTACATCCTGCTTCTGTATCATTACATCCTGCTTCTGTATCATTACATCCTGCTTCTGTATTGATATATCCTGTTTATATAGCATTCCTATATCTGCATTTGCTATCTTTGCCGTCTGATGTCTCATAAAACTCCGTTCAAACGCCTCAAATGACTTTATTTTGCCTTCATAATCATTTACTTCTATGGATTGTCCATCAACATCTGCGTGTCTTGGAAAATTTGTTTTTGCAAAATTTATAAAATCATTCACATTTTCATCGGATGATTCTATCTTTGCAGATACTATTTCTTTGTCATTTTCTTTCAGATTTTTTACATCAAAATTTTCAATTCCAAAGTCCTCCGCAGTCCATAAGAAACAATCTATAGCCCACATCATGAACTTTTTTCCCTTTGATTATAATGTTCTTTTTCATTTTGATAAAATTAAAGTAACCTCGAATATGCTCAATAAAGAGTGGAGGTTATTCGTGATTTTTTGACGGTTACGAGTGATTTGCCCCTTAATATTGAGCAAGTGTAACCTCACATCGTTCGGATATTTAAAAATCCTATAAGATTTTAAAATAGTAATTACGAGTTAATAAAATTAACCTGTTGCTTTTTAAGAAAATCAATTATAATAAATTTATAAAAAAAAAAGAAAAAATTAAAAAAAAGGAAAAAAAATAAAATTTTTCCTCAAATCACATTGCTTTTAGTCCTTTATGTGTTTATGCCGTATGTGCGTTTGTCAGTAACCACTCAACAACTTTACTCGTTGCAGCATTTGTTTCTCCTGCTTCCCATCCTGCAACAACAAGTGTATTGTTATTCACCAACTTAATGACATATTTGTCTGCATCTGCACCAATTTCATCCGCTGTAACACCTGCACTTTTAGTTATTGTGTTAACTACTGGACCTCCGACAACAATCTTATTGCCTGTACTTGCCGCTTTTGTATCAAGCACCATTAATGTTCCGACAGGTTTCATATTTGTGCATGTTCCCGTTACATTTGTCGCATTTCCACTACTCAATCCAAATGACTTTACAGTTGCCTCACAGCATCCTATTTTCTTTAATTTTCCAACATCA
>MTER01000105.1 GCA_002083985.1 Candidatus Altarchaeales archaeon A3 | reverse complement strand
CGTGATTTTTTGACGGTTACTAGTAATTTACTCCCTTAATATTGAGCAAGTTCATAATTATTAATAAATCCACTTAATATTGAGCATATTCCTAAAAATCATATTGTGTTTGGTAATAAATTTGTAAAAAATCCACTATTTTAGCAATTTTTTTGCACCATCTATGAGTTATACCATGGAGAACGAAGCGAAATCATTTTAAACTTTTGATATAATTTTCCCATTACTACCTATATCATTTTGTGATAAAACGATAGTTGCAGGTGTTGTAATTCCAAATGAGAAACTTTTGTATTTAATTTAAAAGAAATTTCGTAACTATTCAGAGGGTGCAAAAATTACTAAAAACTGCATGTTTTTAATCTTTAAAAATCTATTGGATTTTTAAATTACTTGTGAAAATTTCAAAAAAAATACAAAAAATTAAAAATTTACATATAATTTTTTTAAGTGGCTGAATAGTTACGAAATTTCATTCCTTCACTATCATAGTTCCGCTTCCTGTTTCAGTAAAAATTTCATTAATCAGGGACTCTTCATAAGCACAAACAATATGTGCACTTTCAACACCCTTCTGTATCGCCTCTTTACACGATTTAATTTTTGGAATCATACCTTCTGTTATCGTTCCGTCTGCAATCATTTCATCACATTGTTTTAAAGTCAGTTTCCTGATTAAATTTTTGTCTCTGTCAAGCACACCTTTTGCGGATGTCAGAACAATAAATTTTTTCGCATTTAACTTTTGAGCAATTTCAGTTGCCGCAAAGTCTGCATTAATATTAAGAGTGATTAAATTTTTAATATCAATTCCGAGCGGATTAATTACAGGCAGAAATCCTTCGTTGAGCAGACATTTTATTACACCTGTTTCAACATCTTCAACCTCTCCGACAAATCCTAAATTTTCCTTTTTTTTTGCCAGTATTATTCCGCTGATACCAATTGCTTTAATATCAATTCTATTCATCTTTTCAGCGAGGTCTTTATTTATTGCAAACAAACCGCCGATTACAACATATAATGATTTTTCATCAGTAATTCTTTCTCCGTTATAAAAATTTACCTTTAAATTTAATGCCTTCATCGTGTTAGAAATAAGCGGCCCTCCCCCGTGAATTAAGACAACATTTATCCCGACACCCATCAGATATTTCAAATTTTTTCCTACTGAAATAATTGCGTCTTCGCTGTTTAATGTTGAACCGCCAAATTTTACCACGAATGTTTCGCCTTTAAATTTTTTAACATAATTTAAACTTTCGGATATTTCCATCGTTAAGACATACTTAATAGAATAGACATGTTGCAAAATAACTTTTCCACCTTTGAACTTCTTTAAATTTTATTAATTTTCCACTTTAAAATTTTTAATTTGCAACAACTCTAATATATTCAACCAACTTAAAAACATCAATCTGTAAGACATTCATATCCTAAAATCATCGCATCGTTCCAAAATTATTCATCCGAACAAAATTTTTGCAACATCATATCTTCTGTTCTGCTTTAAAATATTCAGACGGTTTGTTATTGTGTTATCAATTGTTACTCTTCCGTCTTTGCTTTTTATTATAACTCCGAAGTCGTTAATATTATCTTCTTTAACATTATCAACATTGCCCAATAAATTTATATATTTCTTATCAACACAAAACACAAAATTTTCTTTATCCGGAATATCGCACATTCTTTCCAGAATATCTTTCTTTTCCTGAGCGTTTAAATTTAAAATTGTCTGTCTTGCCTCCTCAAAAGCATTCTCAACCCAGATAAATTTCTCTTTGTCAATTTTGTCCTTCGCACCTATTTCCGCATTTGAAATTATCTGCCTTTTTATGAGTGAAATTTCATCCTCGCCCTGCTTTCTTATTTTCTCCGCATTATCATCTGCGAGCCGTTCAAAATGTTGCATTATTAAATTTACCTTCTTTGCAGAACTATTTTCTATCTCTCCGGCCTTTGCTCTTGCTTCATTCTCTATTCTTCCTATAATTTCCCCTATCCCGCTGTTACCTTCCATTTTAATGACTTTATTGAATTTATTGTTTTTTAAATATATTAAATTAAAAGTTAAAAGTAACTGCTCCCAGGTTCAAAATTTACCAGTAAAACTTTCAAAAAAATACAATTTCAAAAATGAAATTTTTGAAAGACACGAACGAAGTGAGCGTAAAAATTAAAAAATTTACCCGTAATTTTTTGGATGAGTGAGTAGTTACAGTTAAAATTTCTTAAATTATAGTTGTAAAATTATAATAATTATGTAAATTAATAATTATCCTTTTAAATAATTTTTTTTGAATGGAAAATTTTATCCGGTTTTTGGGAACATCTGGCGGGAGATTTGTAATGGCCTCTCAATTGAGAAGTTCAGCTGGAACATTTATATCTCTTAAAGGAAAAAACATAATACTTGACCCCGGTCCCGGAACCCTTGTCAGGTGTGTTGATGCGAATCCCTGTATTGATTTAAGTAAAATAGATGCGATTATTTTAAGCCATAATCATATTGACCATTCAAATGACCTCAATGTTATAATTGATGTAATTACAACAGGCGGATGGAATAAAAGAAAACCCCTGCTGTTTGCACCGAAAGAAAGTATAGACGGAGAAGATAAGGTGCTGTTTAACTATTTGCGAAATTTTGTCAATATTGAGGTACTAAAGCCATCAGCTAATTATGCAATCGGAAATTTAAAATTTAAGGCATCGGTTGAACATCAGCACGGAGTTGAAACATACGGAATAATGTTTGATTTTAACGGCAAAATTTCTTTCATGGTTGATACAAAATATTTTCCAGGGCTGATAAAAAGTTATGCCGGTTCGGAAATTTTAGTAATAAATTTGGTTATGAATAAAGGAAAGGATAAAATAATGCATTTGTGTGTTGATGAGGTACAAAAAATTTTATCAGAAATAAAGCCGAAAAAATGTATTATTACCCATTTCGGAAGGACTATGCTTAAAGTAGATCCGAACAAAGTTGCGGAAAAGTTGAGCGAGGAAACAAATACAGATGTTATTGCTGCCGAAGACGGAATGATTTTAAATCTGGATAAATTTAATGCTGATGACAAAGATAGACAGATGAAGTTTAATTTTGGATAATTCGGGAAATTTAACCTTAATTTTAAATTTATTTGTATTTTAGTCCTATTTATTATACTTATCAAGCATTAATATGTACTATTTTGAAGTTCTGGAAGCATTGTATAAAAATAAAGTTAAATATCTCATTGTTGGCGGGCTTGCGGTCAATCTCTATGGTGTGCCGCGACTGTCACAGAATATCGATATTATAATTTCCGCGGACAGAGGGAATGTGCTTAATATAATTTCTTTGCTGGAAAAGCTTGGATATGTCCCGCGACTGCCAGTGAATCCCAAAGATATGGCTGAACCCGATAAAGTAAAATACTGGATTGAAAACAAGAATCTTAAAGCGTTCAGTTTTTATCATAAAAAGGACTGCTATAAAGTAATTGACATTCTATTGTTTCACAACTTAAATTTTGAAAAATCGTTTGAGGACAAAACTGTAAAGAAAGTTAAAAATATAGAGATTTATCTGGCACCAATGGACGACCTTATAAAGATGAAGGAGTTTAGCGGAAGAACACAAGACTTAAGTGATGTAGATCTCCTGAAAAAAGTAAAGAAATATCTAAAAAATGAAGAAAACAAGTAAGGGAATAAGTAAGGGAATCCATTATACAGTTGAGGATGAAAAATTAATAGAATATATGAAGTTGTCTACAGAGGATAAATTGAACTGGCTTGAAGAAATAAACGAATTCACGAATATGGTTTTAAATGACAGAGAGAAAGATATGAGGGAAAAGTTGAGGAAAGGCGAGATATGACTGATTGAAATTTGGAAGAATCTTGGAAGAAAAACAGAGGATATTGCTGCCGAAAACGGAATGATTTTAAATTTGGATGAAAATTTGAACAACGAAGGACAGATACAATCGTTTAAATTTGAAAGTAATCATTAAAGATAGTAATTTAGTAACTTTTTAATTTTTAAATTTATTCATTCATATTCTTATTAAATAAACCAATTGAAAAAATGTCATCTTTAAATCAAAATAATAAAATGGCACTTTGGAATAACGAAACAGAAATACAATTTTTTACAGAAGCGTTGAAAAATTTTGCTTCACCCGAACAAATTTTCTACAACTTGCAAGGCGGATATTATGCTTATGTGCCTAAGGGATCAGATGCAGAAGGACAAACATTGCAAAGTCGCAATTCTCTTATAGGTCAGTTCACAGAAAAATGGTGCAAGACGCTTTTTGAACCAATTGCAGCAGAACTCGGACTTTTCGCGATTAACGGTGTCGTGTGCGAAGAACTTGGGTTGACGAAACAGTCCAGTGCTGACTTGGCTTTTTGCACAACAAATAATAGAGTTGTTGCGAAATAGTTTATATGCCTTATTTTATATCATAACAATA
>MTER01000104.1 GCA_002083985.1 Candidatus Altarchaeales archaeon A3 | reverse complement strand
TCTATTGATGAAGATAATAAAACAGTAATTTTAGAGGATTATGACCACCACGATAAAATTTATAAGACATAAATTTAAATCAGATGTTTGATTTCGGTTAATAAAAATACAATCTTCAAAATGATAACCCTTGATGAAGGTTCCGGCGGGAAAGCAATGTATGAATTAATTAAAAAAATAAGAACAAAATTAAACAGGACAGGCAGAAAATCCAAATTTAAATCCAACTGGAAAAATACCGATGATGACGGAGCAACGCTATATTTAAGCAATTTAAATTTTAAAAATATTGTTTTTACAACCGACTCATATACGGTCAGCCCCATATTTTTTCCAGGAGGAGATATCGGAAAATTGTCTCTTTGCGGAACGCTCAATGATTTATCTGTTATGAATGCCGTTCCGATTGGAATGTCCCTATCTTTGATAATTGAAGAGGGCTTTGAAAAGAAAAATTTAATGAAAATAATTTCATCAATCGGAAAAATTTCATCCGAAACAAAAATTCCCGTTGTTACGGGGGATACAAAGGTTGTTGAAAAAGGAAAGATAGACAAAATTATGATAAATACAGCAGGAATCGGAATCACAAAGAGGGTAATTTCAAATTCCGGACTGAAGGCTGGCGATAAAATTATTGTTTCCGGAGGAATAGGAGAGCATGGAATTGCATTATTAAGCAAGAGATTTGATTACAGGACAAATTTAATCTCCGATTGTGCGCCCATCTTTGAACAGGTGAGAAAAATTTCGGAGTATGTAACTGCTATGAAAGACCCGACAAGAGGGGGAATATCTGCATCGCTAAACGAAATGGCTGAAAAGAGCAAGGTCCGACTTGTGCTGGATGAAGATAAAATTCCTGTCAAAAAGGAAGTGAAAGCGGTCTGTGAATTGCTCGGCTTAAATGTTTATGAAATTGCATCCGAAGGGAGATTTGTCTGCGGCGTCAAAGCGGAGCATGCGGAAAAATGTCTGAAAATTTTGAAAAAATTTAATGATGATGCAAGCATAATGGGAGAGGTTGTTGAAGGAAAAGGAGTGATTATGAAGACTGCAATCGGAGGGACACGAATTTTAGATGTTCCAAGCGGGAAATTAGTACCAAGGATATGTTAAGTTTATATGTGCCTATACTGAAAAAATTTAAATTTCCGAAATAATAAATTTTATATTTTGCATAAGTTGGTAAATGTATTTGCCAAAAAACCATATTTTTGGTAAATTGATTTACCATTTTGCCAAATAGACATGTTGCAAATTAATTTGACTCATATTTTTAATATCGCGAAGTTGCTATTTCAAAATTGTGTAAATTTTGAAATCTCCGAGCAATAGCGAGATGATAAAATTCAAAAATTTTTCGCAGTCATTTCAAAAATTATTTTTGAAATATACTTAAAACCAGAAGTTTTCAATCTTTCAAAATGCCGAAGCATTTCAAATTTATTTGAAATATCCGAATGAATATTTTGAAATGAGAGCGAAGCGATTTCAAAAATGAAATTTTTGAAATATGAGAGTGAAACGAACTTAACTTATCACAAATTTAAAATAAGAGCCAATATAATTTAAACAAGTAATAAAGTTAAGTTATAATCCTTAATTTGCAACAACTATAATCTAAATTTTAGTAACCACTCACAGGTTAACAAAATTTATCTGTAAAACTTTCAAAAAAATACAATTTTCAAAATCAAGCGATTTTGAAAATACACAAATGAAGTGAGCGTAAAAATCAAAAAATTTATCTGTAATTTTTTGGGCGGGCGAGTAGTTACAAATTTTAAATGTATCTAATAAAGATTAAAGGCATTGTGCAGGGTGTCGGATTCAGACCTTTTATTTACAGAGAATGTATTAAGAGAAATTTAAATGGCTATGTCAAGAATACGGGAGATGGCGTTGAGGTTGTGATTGATGATGATATTGAAATTTTCACGGAAATTTTAAAAGGAAAAATTCCTCCGTTGGCAAGAATTGAAAGTTATGAAATTTTAGAAATTGAAAATAAAGACAAATTTAACGGATTTAAAATCTTGGAAAGCAGTGAAAGCGAAGGCGTAAGTTTTGTTCCTGCAGATGGTTTTTTATGCAACGATTGCTTAAATGAATTAAGGGATCAGGAAAATTATAGATACAATTACTTTTTTATAACCTGCACAAATTGCGGTCCCCGCTTTACAATTCTTGAAAAAACACCTTACGATAGAGTTAATACTTCAATGCGTGATTTTGAGATGTGCGAAACATGCAAAAAGGAATATAAAAATCCGTTAAACAGAAGGTATCACGCACAAACAATTGCATGTCCGAATTGCGGGCCAAAACTTGAAATTTATATCAAAAACCCCGATGGAAATTTTGAAAAAATTTATATTAAAAAAAGGAATGAAATTGAAGAAACAGCAAAATTGATAAAAAAAGGAAATATTGTAGCGATAAAAGGAATCGGCGGATTTCATATTGCCTGCGTATGTTCTGAAAGTGTTGTTAGAAAACTCAGAAAATTTGAGAAATACAGAGAAAGCAAGCCGTTTGCGCTCATGGTAAGGGACATTGAGATGGCGAAGAAATTTGTTGTTATTAATAAGACAGAGGAAAATTTATTAAAAAGTAAAGCGAGACCAATATTGGTATTAAAGAAAAAAGACAAGACCGAACTGGACGCTGTTTCAAATTTGGACACAATAGGAATAATGCTTCCTTATACTGCTTTGCATTTCCTTTTATACGACTATATTGATGAACCGTTAATTATGACTTCGTCAAATAAACCCGGACTTCCGATTACAACTGATTTGCATCAGCAATTCGCTAATGTTATCCTTAATCATAATAGGAAAATTTTAAACCCTTTGGATGATTCCGTACTTAAAGTTATTAATAATATTCCTTTATTTATCAGAAGGAGTCGGGGGTATGTTCCCGAGTCAATAAAAATTTTTGAAATGGCTAATGAGAAATTTAATGCTGAAATGCTTGCCGCTGGTGCTGAAATGATGAATACATTCTGCTTATACAAAAATAGATTTGCTATCCTATCGGGCTATATTGGCGATACAAAAAATTATGAAATTTATGAATATTTTAAGAAAAATTTAGAAAAATTTTTAAATTTCACCTCAATCCGTCCTGAGATTTTAATTTGTGATTTGCATCCTTCTTATAATACCTCAAAATATACAGAGGAATTAAGCAAAAATTTAAATTTGGAACTGATTAGGGTTCAGCATCATCTTGCACATGTTTATTCCGTTGCGGGAGAAAATAAACTTGAAAATTTTGTCGGAATTGCATGTGACGGAACGGGTTATGGCTCGGACGGTAAAATATGGGGCGGGGAAATTTTTGACTGCGGAAAAGAGGATAAACGAATTGGCTCGCTGGAAGAGCTGGTTATGATAGGATGCGATTCTGCTGTAATTGAGCCGCAAAAGATGTTATTAGGAATATTGTGCAAATTTTTAAGTGAAAGAGAAATTAACGATGTAATGAAAAAATTTTATCCAACGACTGGAATTAACCTGCTTTATAAACAATACACAAATAAATTTAATTGCATAGAGACAACAAGCTGCGGAAGGATTCTTGATGCGGCATCTGCTTTACTGGGATTTTGTAATAAGCGAACTTATGACGGCGAGCCGGCTATGAAACTTGAAGCAAATTCCTGCAATGAAGGATATGAGCTAAAACCGAAAATTGAATATAACAGCAAAGAACAAAGATACATTCTTAAAACAACTCCTGTATTCGAATTCCTGCTTGAGAATATAGGTAAAGATAAAGGAAAACTGGCTTATACTGTTCAGAAGTATATTGCAGAGGGGTTATTTGAAATTGCAAAGAAGTTTAAGACAGATAACAAGGAGATTGTATTTAGCGGGGGCTGTGCTTATAACAGAATAATGACTTCTTTTCTCACAAAAAACGGTGTTTTGGTTAATCAAAAGGTTCCTGCGGGAGACGGAGGAATTTCTTTTGGGCAGATTTATTATGCGATGAGGCATAAAATTTAAATCCAACGGGAAAAAATCAACCATTTCATTATTAAGAGGACTTATACAATTCACTTTGTAAAAGGACTTAAAAAGATAAGAATTAGTATCTGTTTTGCGTAAGTCATAATTAAATTTATATATTAATTTTTAACTTGACATAATCAAACAAATATGATTGACAAATTCACAAAATTTTTTAAGGCACTTTCTGGTGATCATCCCTTTAAATTGGGTTAATTAATTTATGGAGGATATTTTAAAAATCTCACCTCACTTCGTTCGGAGATTTAAAAATTTCTGAAATTTTTAAATCACCTCGCTGATGCTCGGATATTTTAAAATCTTTAGGATTTTAAAATTACTCCAATTTTAGTGAGTCAGTATCCAAAATTGATTTTTAAAGATTGAGAGACACTTACACAAAAACATAATCAAAAATATCCCCTTTCGCATCCTTAATTTCCATCCAGTCAGTTAAATTTTTAAATTTTCCCTTGTTAATTCCGTTTGCCAGAATTGCACCTCCTCTGCTTGCAGAACTCCAATTTGTACCTTTTACATTTTTTTCAATGTTTTTAGTCACAAATATTCTTTCGAATTTTCTTTCCAGTCCCTCTTTAATTTCACTTTCCACAAATCCAGAAATTTTCCCGCACAAATAAATTTTTGAAATTTTTGAATCAGACAATGCAGAAATATCCTTAATTATCCCGTCTATAAAATAGTTGTAGGCAAGGTTTCCGTTTTCAATATTTTTATAATTCTCAAAAAATTCTTCCGTAGCGCCTTTTTGCTTTATCATCACCTCGCTGTTACGCTCACTTTGTCCGTGTATTTCAAACGAATTTGAAATGCTATGAGATTTTAAAATACTCCTGGATTTTAAAATGCTTAAAACCCCACCTGAAAATTTATCAGCATTCCAGTTTATTTCACTGTCAGTCCTTCCATGTGCTAAAAATCCTGATGACGCGATTGTTCCTCCGATGCCGTCGCAAATTTTTCCGTCGCAAATTTTTAGAAAAGCGTTAAATCCATATCCGATTTCTGCAAGGATAATTTTTTCCGCCTTAAAATTTTTTGATAATGACAATGCATAAACCGCAGAACATAATTTATCGGAAGTTCCTAAATCAACCACATTAACCTTTTTAAAATTTTCAACAGTCGGAAGATGCTTTACGGAAGGAATAATGTATCCGTTAAATTTTCTTTTCTTTGCTTCGCTCAAAAATTTCCTGATTCCGATGGATTCCTTCTCGTCTTTATTTTTAAAAGAAATTTTAAATAAATCATCATCATTCAATTCTGAAATGTGTTTTAAAGGTAATCCGTAGCCAGATGGAAGGGTTATGCAGTCGGCATTAAAATTTTCAATTAAATTTATGAGTGCATTGACATTGCTTTTAACCTCTTTTGTGGGAATTGTTGTTTCAAATTTAAATTTTGTCTTTGTTTTTCCTTTTTCTTTGTATTCTTCAAGAACGGAAATTGCCCATTTTGATGTTCCCGCATCTATTCCTATAGTGAGCATTTTTTAAAGGATATTGATTTTTGATAGTAATTATAATAATTACATTTACAATTGTTTTTTTAATAATGGAAAAAGAGATAACTACAAAAAATTATGGGTGTTTAATGAACAGGATCGCGGAAATTTAAGCAAGAAGCAGAGTAGTTAGGGAAATAAACAAGGCACAGGTTTTAGCATATTGTGAAATCGGAAGAGAGATTGTTGAGTTTGAACAGGAAGGTAAGGTAAGAGCAGAGTATGGTGAAGAATTACTTATAAAACTTTCAGCTGACCTGACTGCTAAATTTAGTAAAGGGTTTTCAGTAGATAACTTGCAGCTGATGCGAAGATTTTATTTAACCTATCCCGATAAATTTCAAATTTACGAGACAGTGTCTCGTAAATCTCAAAAAGCACAAAGAGTATCTGCGGAATCTATAATTCATCAGACACATTCTGCCACATTTGAACCAATGATATCATGGTCTCATTATTGCGAATTATTAAAAGTAGAAGAACCACTTGCCCGCTCTTTCTATGAACAGGAGGCAATTCAAAACAACTGGTCTATCAGGGAACTAAAAAGGCAGATAAATTCAATGCTTTTTGAACGACTGGCTTTAAGCAAAGATACAAAGGCAGTAATGCAAATGGCAAAGAAAGGGCAAATCATAGAAAAACCCGAAGATGCTATTAAAGACAGTTATGTTATGGAATTTCTTAATTTTAAAGAAGAAACAACTTATGCTGAAAGCCAACTTGAACAGGCACTCATTGATAAACTTCAGTATTTTTTATTAGAACTTGGTAAGGGATTTACTTTTGTTGCCCGCCAAAAAAGAATCACAATCGCTAATCGGCACTATTATGTTGACATGGTTTTTTATAATCGCTCATTAAAATGTTTTGTTTTGATTGACCTAAAAAACGGCGAACTTGACCACTCGGATGTATGGCAGATGAACTTCTACATAAATTATTTTAAAGAAAATGAAAAGATGGATGATGAAAATGAGCCAATAGGACTTATTCTTTGTGCAGATAAAGATGAAATTTTTGCCAGATATGTTTTAGGCGGATTAAATAACAAGGTCTTTGCCTCAAAGTATAAATTAACATTACCTTCGGAAAAGGACTTAATGATCAAATTAAAATCAATCCAAAAATGATGTAAAAGGATAAAAATGCTCAAAAAGACAGAAAAAGAAGAAAAAACAAAAAATACAGGGACAGAAAAAACCGCAGACGAAATTTTTAAGGAATTCAGAGAAATTTCAATCTCGGAGTTTTTCAGAAAAAACAGAACTCAGTTGGGTTACAGCGGAAAGGCAAGAAATTTAACAACAATCATTCACGAACTCGTTACAAATGCAATTGATGCCTGCGAAGAAGCGGAAATTTTTCCTGAGATAGAAGTCCGGGTTGAGAAAATAGATAACGAACATTATAAATTTTTCTGTAAAGATAATGCTTATGGAATTCCAAAGGAACATATAGGAGGTGTTTTTGGAAAAATGCTCGCGGGAACAAAATTTCACAGAAATATTCAGATGAGGGGGCAGCAGGGTATCGGCGTATCAGGTATTACTATGTTTTGCCAGATGACCACCGGAAAACCAATTAAAGTTATTTCCATGACAAAAACAGAATGTATTGAAGCAAAAATAATGATTGATATAACAGGAAACAAACCAGTAATAACCGATGAAAAAACCTGTGAAAATTTAAATTTATTCGGAGATTCTACAGGAACAATTATTGAAGGCGAATGTAAAGAAGCAATTTATATCAACAACGAGAGCGGTGTTTTTGAATATCTGCGAAGAACGGCTATTGCAAATCCTCATGCAAAAATTACATTTACTGATCCTGATGGCAAGAAAACAATATTTGAAAAAACAAGCGGAGAAATTTTAAAGAAACCAAAGGAGATAAAGCCGCATCCGAGAGGAATAAATATAGATGACCTCATTCGTTTATCCAAAAGAGAAAACATATCACTCTCGTCCTTTTTAATCCACTCTCTTTCAAGGGTTACACAGGATAAAATCAATGAACTTCGCACATTGGTTGATGCGGATTTAAATAAAAAGTCAAATGAAATAACCTGGCAGGATGCAGAAAAGATAATTAATGCATTTAAGAGCATTAAATTTTTGGCACCGTCATCAGAAGGTCTGCGAACTATAGAAGAAGAAAATATTAAAAAGGCATTAACAGCAATTGTTAATCCGGAAATTTTATTTGTTATAACCAGAAAACCATCTGTTCATTCCGGCGGATATGCTTTTCAGATTGAATGTGCTATCTGTTACGGAGGGAGTTCCGGGAGAAGAACATCAGACGGAAAAATAAAATCGGAAATTATGAGATTTGCAAATTCCGTGCCTTTATTGTTTGATAACGGCGAATGTTTAATAACGAAAGGTATTTATGATGTTGACTGGAAAAGATACGGGATTAATGATTTTGATAATTCACCTGTAACTATTTTTGTAAATGTTGTTTCAACATATATTCCTTATGCATCGGCAGGAAAGCAAAGCATTTCTTTTGAAGAGGAAATTTTTAAAGAGACAAAATACGGACTGATGGATTTGGGAAGAGATATCGGAGAGTATATTTCTAAAAAGAAAAATGCAGAAACAGAAAAAACACGGCTAAAAATTTTAAAGGGCTATGCAATGCCATGTTCCGAAGCAGTAAGTATATTAACCGGAAAGGACCACACTGAAATTTTTGCGAAATTTAATAAAGTGATTGAAACAAAATATAAAAACGAGGAAAAAGAAGATGAAGAAAATCAGGATACGACAAATTTAAATAATTCGGATAATAATTCAAATAATTCGGATAATAATTCAAATAATTCGGATAATAATTCAAATAATAATTCAGACAACTCTTAATTTTATATTAAATTTTATAAATTAAGCAAATATTATTAAATTTTATATTTAGAATGAAGTGTGTAAGCTGTGGAAAGGATGTAAAGGACTATGTTGAATTTAAATGCCTGAAGTGTGGAGAATACAAAATTATCAGATGTGATTCGTGCAGAGTATTGGGAAGAAAATATACCTGTCCGAAATGTGGATTTGCATGGCCTTAAATAAGTTAATAAGCTATGACAATAATAACTGGTGATTTAAATTTAGCAATAAAATTTCTGGATGAAGGAAAAGTTATTTGTTATCCGACAGATACTGTTTATGGAATCGGATGTAGGATAAATTTTCCCGAAAGCATAAAACGAATCTTTGAAATAAAAAAAAGGGACTTTGCAAAACCACTTTCTATAGCAATTCACGATTTAAATGCTGCAAATGAATTTGTTAAATTAGATGATGAGATGGAAAAATTTATAAAGCAGCACTCGGACAAGCCATATACTTTTATTGTTCCAAAAACAGACAAAATTTCTGACATTATTAGTGCTAATAAAGATGTTGTAGGAATACGAATCATTAATGATGAAAGAGTTAAGGCATTAAATGAAAAATATCCGATAATTACAACAAGTGCAAATATAAGCAGCGAGCCGTCTGCAAAAAATTTCGAAGAAATTGATGAAGGACTAAAAAATGCGGTTGATCTGGTTTTAACAGGGGAATGTAAATATAAAGTACCTTCAACAATTATTAATTTGAGAAATTTTAAAGTAATAAGGGAATAATTAAACCGAATGAAAATATGGTGCGCTTTTTCTTTATAAGATTTTCTACGAGATTTGTATGCGTTCAGTCATTTTGAAGCCGTTTTGTTTTTTCATGTTATTTGATTATTCTTTCGTACATTTATTGCGTCTTTCTGGTGCTGACCTACTAAAATTAGATAATTATATTTTTGTTTTTTTACCTATATTTTTATGAATATAATTTTTGAAATTAAATTTATAATACATGACTATCGGCAATTGACAGAATTAAATATGACTATTTATTGTGTTCCGATAGAGTGGAAGTAATTATTTTTTTAATTAGCAGATAGTCATATAATATTCAATGTTAAGATTTCTTTTAAGCATTTTCAAATCAGAAGATTTGAAAATCTCCAAGCATTAGCGAGGTGATTTAAAAATTTCAGAAATTTTTAAATCTCCGAACGAAGTGAGGTGAGATTTTTAAAATACCTCCTACAAAATAATTGACCCAAAAAGGGATGAGCACCAAATATTATGATGATGATGGATACTTGTAGAAAACATAATATTAATTTCCTTAATTATCTGAAGGACATATTTTCGGAAGAACGTAAAATGACAAGATTAGCAGATATTATTGTCAAAAAAGCGTCGGAAAATACCACCCTATATTGAGCAAGTTCTTAATTTGTAACAAGTATATTAGAATTTAGGACTTACGCAGTTCACATTATAAAAAAAACTTAAAAACCAAAAATTTGTATTGCTTTTGCGTAAGTCCTGGAATTGTTGCTTTTTAAAATTTTACCTATAAATTTTCAGAAAA
>MTER01000103.1 GCA_002083985.1 Candidatus Altarchaeales archaeon A3 | reverse complement strand
ACTGAAACCTTTGGTTTCAATCTTACAAAATGCGAAACATTTTGTAAATCTCCGAGTGTAAGTGAAGTGATTTTAAAAACATAAAGTTTTTGAAACCTCCGAACGCAGAGAGGTGATTTTTTGGGTGGCTAAATAGTTACAATTACAGGACTTACACAATTCACATTGTAAAAGGACTTAAAAAGATAAGAATTCGTATCTGTTTTGTGTAAGTCCTAAATTATTTATTAATCAAATCATAATTATTTATTGGATTTGTTAAAAACCTTACATGTTTATCACTACCTTAAAATGATTAAAAAACAAATAAAAGAAGGCAAGTTTGTCTTAGGAACTTGGTGTGATCTACCTAGTCCATCTGTAGTAAATGTTATTGCTAAAGCAGGATTAGATTTTATTATAATAGATATGGAACACGGGCCAATGGATTATAAAGTTGCACAGGAAATGATTATGGCAGCTGAATCCGAAGATTGTGAAGCAATAATAAGGGTTCCGCGTAATGATGAATCAGATATTCTAAGAGCTTTAGATGTAGGCGCAACAGGAATTATCGTACCGCATATAAAGAATGTAGATGATCGAAAGAAATTTATTTCATATAGTAAATTTTCTCCTATTGGAAACCGGGGATTCAATCCCTATATTCGTGCAGGTTCTTATCACTCGGTTGATCAAGATTACTTCTACGAACAAAATAACAAAATATTATTAGTTATAATAATAGAAGGCGTAAATGGGTTAAAAGAATTAGATGATATTATTTCTAATCCGGAAATAGATGTTGTTTATATAGGAACATATGATTTATCTGTTGCTTTGGGTGTTCCTGGCGATGTGAAAAATAAAAAAGTAATTGATGCATTAAAAGATGCAGTTGTTAAAATAAGGAGCAAGGGTAAAAGTGCAGGTTGTATGATACATAATGTTGATGATTTAAAGATGTTTAAAGAGATGGGCATACAATTCATAACTTATAAAGTAGACACTGCAATTATTTATGAGTCATTCAAAAAGATGAAAGTTGCGTTAGAAAAGAACAAAAATGATCATTGAATAGGAGATATTTAATTAAAATTTAAAATAATAAAATAACGAATATGCTCAATAAAGAGTGGAGGTTATTCGTGATTTTTTGACGGTTACGAGTGATTTGCCCCTTAATATTGAGCAAGTTCAAAATAACACTTAAAACATGATTAATAATAGAGTTGTTGCAAATTAAAAATTTTAAAGTGGAAAATTAATAAAATTTAAAGAAGTTCAAAGATGGAAAAGTTATTTTGTAACATGTCTAATAAACAAAAAGCGCATGACAAAAAAATGATAAAACTATCAGATTATGTTATTAAATTTTTAGAGAATAATTGTGTAAAACATATTTTTATGTTAACGGGTGGTGGGTGTATGCATTTAGTTAATTCTGTTGGCATATCTAAAAAAATCAAGTATATTTGTAATCACCATGAACAGGCGTCTTCAATGGCTGCTGAGGCATATGCAAAATTAAAAAATGATCTTGGCGTAGTTTTAGTGACTAGTGGTCCCGGAGCAACAAATACAATAACTGGGCTAGCTGGTGCTTTTCAAGACTCGGTTCCTTGCTTATTCATTTCCGGTCAAGCAAAAAAACAACAAACGGTTTATAACTCAGATATAAGATTGAGGCAATTTGGGGTTCAAGAAGTAAATATTATTCCTATAGTTGAATCAATCACAAAATATGCAATTATGATTAACGAGCCCGAAAAAATAAAATATCATCTCGAAAAAGCATTATACTTAGCGAAATCAGGTAGACCTGGTCCTGTGTGGCTTGATATTCCATTAGATGTTCAAAGTGCAAATATAGATGAAAATGAATTGGGAGGGTTTGATTTAAAAGAGTTAGGTATGCAGTATAAAACAACTCCGCAAGAAGATGAAATTATTGAGGTAATTGATTCTTTGAAAAATGCCAAGAGACCAGTAATAATCGCAGGACATGGAATAAGAATATCAAATGCTTGCCAGGAATTGATTAAGTTTGCTGAAAAATATAATATTCCAGTAGTAACTCCCATTATGGGAATAGATGTTATAAATAGCGATCATAATAACTATGTAGGAAGAATTGGTACAAAAGGTACAAGAGCAGGTAATTTTGCTATGCAAAATGCAGATTTAATATTAAGTATTGGTTCTAGATTAAGTGTTTCTGTCGTTGGGCATGAATATAAATTATTTGCTAGAGAAGCAAAAGTTATTGTAATTGATATTGATCCAGAAGAACATAAAAAAAAGACAATAAAAATTAACAAATTTATCAATTCAGATGCAAAAAAATTTATTGAAAAATTACTTGAAAAATGTGAAAGTGAAAAGTTTGAATTTTCTGATAATTGGTTAAATAAATGTAGAGGATGGAAAAATAAGTACCCCGTATGTTTACCTGAATATAAAAATTTAAGGGAGGGTATTAATTTTTATTATTTTGTTGAGATGTTAAACAATAAAATAAAACCGTACATCCCCGTAATATCTGATGCCGGCTCGTCATTTTATGTTGTTTCTCAAGCAATTAATATTCAAAAAGGACAACGCTATATAACTTCCGGGGCATTAGCCACAATGGGTTTTGGATTACCTGCTGCAATAGGAGTAAGTATAGCTACTGATAATAAACAAGTAGCAACCATTACAGGAGATGGTTCGTTTCAACAGAACATCCAAGAGTTACAAACAATAGTTCACTATAATTTACCAATTAAGATATTTGTAATTAATAACAAGGGTTATCTCTCCATACGACAAACGCAGAAAAGATTCTTTAATGGATGTCTTTTTGGTGAGGGCACTAAATCTGGAGTTTCTTTTCCTGAAACACAAAAAATTGCTAATGCTTATGGCATAAAATTTATTAAAGCAAATAATAACGAAGATTTAAATAAAGTATTAGATGAAGTATTTGATTATGAGGGGCCTGTTATTTGTGAAATAAATTCATTAGAAGACCAATTAATTATCCCAACTAATGCTGCTGAAATTAGGCCAGATGGATCAATGGTTTCAAAGCCATTAGAAGATATGTTTCCTTTTTTGGATAGGGGGGAATTTAAAAAAGAGATGATTGTAAAACCAATTGATGAAAAAGAGTAAATAAAATCATAAACTAAAAAGTTAAAGGTGATGCTTAAAAAAATTGCTATTCTTGGGGCTACGGGGCATATTGCTAAAAATTTAATTGAACGCTTTTGTCGTACTAATAAATATGAACTTTTTCTGTTTGCGCGGTCACTTGATCAATTAAATAAGTTTCTAAAGAGTATCCAATGTAATGATGCTGTTTCATCCAGGATGTTTAGTGACTTCAGCTGTGCTGATTATGAGGTCATTATCAATTGCGTGGGAATTGGTGATCCTGGAAAGTTAAAAACTGAGGGTGATTCCATTTTCAGGTTGACTGAAACATTTGACAACATGGTATTAGATTACTTGGAATCTCATACTAATGCGATTTATATAAACTTTAGCAGTGGGGCAGCATATGGAACTGATTTTAGTACGCCAGTTAATGAATTTTCTTGTACCAAATTAGACATCAATCATATCGCTTCCAGTGATTTTTATGGAATTGCCAAGATTAATTCAGAAGCGAAGCATCGCGCTATGGCGAATTTAAATATCATAGATTTGAGAGTTTTTGGATTTTTTAGCAGGTTTATCGATCTTAAAGCTCAATATTTTATGAGTGAAGTCATATCTTGCATTAAAAATGATGAAGAGTTTATAACTGGGAAGGGGAATATAATCCGCGATTATGTACATCCTCATGACTTGATATCCTTAATTGAAAAATGTATCAATAAACCCGCTTTTAATGAAGTATTTGATGTCTATAGTCTGAAACCTGTTACAAAATTTGAAATTTTGGATTACTTTGCCCAACAATATGGACTAAAATATAGTATTAAAAGCAATATAAATATTTTAACAGCAACAGGTACTAAAGATAATTATTATTCAAATAACAAAAAAGCCGAAAAAAATGGATATTTTCCACAATTTACATCCATAGATAGCATTATTGAAGAAACAAAAGCAATTCTTTCATAATTAATTAAAATATGAATATTAAAATGAAAACCAAAGAAGAATTAAAGGATGAGATATATTCAAAATTAGCCCAATACTCTAAATTATTTCTTAATAAGGAGATAAAAGGTGTTCCTGTGTCAGGTAAAATATATGGTGAAAAAGAAATAATTGCCATAGTTGATGCTGCTTTAGATGGCTGGTGGACCGAAGGGGAAGTAACAAATAAATTTGAGAAAAAA
>MTER01000102.1:5387-10055 GCA_002083985.1 Candidatus Altarchaeales archaeon A3 | reverse complement strand
AATTTACATCTCACAGCGATAGTCCTCTAAGTTGTTAAATTTTTATATTTGTTAAACCCTCATTAATTTAGGGTTTATTAATTAGTTAAAGGGATATAAATATTTGAATATGCTCAATAAAGAGTGGAGGTTATTTGTGATTTTTTGACAGTTACTAGTAATTTACTACTTAATATTTAGCAAGTTCAAATATTTAAATAAATAGAGTTGTTGCAAATTAAAAATTTTAAAGGTGAAAAAGTTATTTTGCAACATGTCTAATATCTAAACTATTTAAATTAAAATTGCTGAAAATTGAAAATCCATAGTCAAAAAAACTCTTTCATAGCACATCGCTCAATATATTTAAAATTTACACCTCACAGCGATAGTCCTCTAAGTTGTTAAACTTTTATTTTTCTATTTGTTAAACTTTTATTGTTTTAGGGTTTATTAATTGGTTAAAGGTCTATAAATACTCAATAAAAAATAAAGTAAAAAAATTTAAAATTTTGGAAATTTATTGGTGACTATTCAGATGGTAAAAAAATTTAAAAAAGTCAAAAAATTTACCATTAATTTTTTGGGTGGCTGAATAGTTATATTTATGGCATTTACTTTCTCTGTGGTTTTTCTTTTCTGTGATGAACGAGCTCGTTTAATGAAATGTTATTAACTTTAAACACTCTATACCTCACCCCTGGAAGATCACCATAACTTCCTCCTTTTCTGCCGTTAATTCCTTCAATATGAACTTCGTCGTGTTCATCTATAAATGTTATCGCCCTGTTTCTTGGAGCAAATGCCGTAACTTTTTTTCCATTTTTGACAAGTTGTATCTTTACCGACTTTCGCATTGCCGAATTTGGCTGTCTTGCCTCTATTTCAACCTTTTCCAGCACAATACCTCTTCCCTGCGGAGCCCCTTCTAACCTATCTGTCTTTTCTTTTGAATGCAATGTTCTTCTTATATATCTTGGATCACTCCATCTGTATTCTCTTCTTCTGCTAGTCAACTTCTTTCCTGCAAATAACCCATTACCCATCTTCTTATTAAATTTAGATAAATTATTTTAAATTTTAAAAATGTCATCTAATTATGATTTTGTTATTTAATTAATAAATTTATAAATACAATACTATCTGCTAAATTAAATTTTGGTGGAATTAAACTTTACCAGATAAATACAAAATTTAAAGGCGACTATTTATTTACTAACCCCCCATAAGTTGTCTAATAATTCAATTTTTACGCCTAATTCCCACTCAAAATAGATGTATTTCAAGTTTACTTGAAATCTCCGAAGCAGGGGGGTGATTTTAAAAACATAAAGTTTTTGAAATCTCTGAACATTGGCGAGGTGAAAAACTAATTGTTGGATGCCTTCCCCTTAACCGTTTAATAATTAGTACTATGTTTAAAAAAGACATATTTATTTTTTCTTAAATCCTCCGAACTTTATTCCGCTTTATTCTTCCTGATACTCTTTAAATTTAACATAAAATTTACAAAACTCCTCAATTGACTTCCTCCTGTGTGAAATTTCATTTTTTGGTCCGGGATTTTCTCCGAATGTCTCTTTGTATCCTGCTGGAATAAATACAGGGTCGTATCCGAATCCTCCGCTTCCTCTTTCCTCATCTGAAATTTCTCCTTCGACCGTTCCGACAAATGTTTTCAGAATTTTTCCGTCAAAAAACGCTACTGCCGAAATGTATCTTGCAGTTCTGTTTTCAGCCCCCTTCATCAGTTTTAAAATTCCGCTGTTTCCGAGCTTTTTCTCAGCATAAGCAGAAAATGTTCCGGGAAAACCATTTAATGCATCAATGACTATGCCCGAATCATCAACAATTACGGGCCGTTTTATTTTTTCATAAACATATTTGACACCATCGCTTGCTATATTCTCAAATTTCTCATCCCTTATTTCAGGATAAGGAAAATTTATCTGTTCAAATTCAATTCCATAAATTTTTCCGGTTTCGTTTGCTTCCTTAATTTTATGTTTATTCGTAGTTGAAAATAGAACTTTTATCATTTTTCTTTAAATCCTTGACATTCTTTAAATCCTTGACATTTATATTAAAGTGTTCTTCAAATTTCTTCGTTGTTTTTAAAATTTTATAATTCTTGTCTTTATACGACTCAATAAATTTTAACTCTTCAAGTTTTTTTATGTGCTCATAAACATACCCTAAATTTTTAAATATATCTGCCTGTTTGAGCGGTTGATGATAGGCAATAAATCCGAGCGTTTTCAGCATCCCTTTTGTCATTTCCGGATATGTAGAAAAGTTTGAAATTTTGCCTTTTAAATTTTCCCCAATATCCATCGCATACTTGCTTTCACTGACAGAAATTTTGAGCGCACAATCCCTGCTTTCATATTCATTCTTTAAGGACTCTACAATCTGCCTTATTTTTCCCAAATTTCCCAGTCCGCATATTCTTGCTAATTCTTCAACACTTAAATTTCTTCCTGAAATGAATAATGCACCTTCAATAAGTTTTTTTATTTCGTTATCTTCCATTTAAAAATTTATTCATTTGATTTTATTCAAATCCTCAAGCAGTGGTTTTAAATCAATTCCGTACATTTCTGAAATATCCCCTAACTTTAATTTTCCCATTTCATATTTTGCCATCGGGCAGGATACACAGGGAACGCCGTGTTTTGCCAAAATTTTGTATGCATCTTCCTTCGCGATAACCTCCTGATATGTGCTTTCTTTTGTGAACATTTTAGTTTAGATATAAATTTTATTTAATTTTTATGCCATTATAAATCACATTCCGGACATAAGGTGTTCTCAGTTTAAGACATTTTTCAAACTCCTCCTTACTAATTACAATCGGAGAGATTAATTCTTTTGTTCTTAAAAGGAATTCAATAACAAGTAAATGTATTTTGTCATCAATTTTGGACTTGTCTTTTTTTGTGACAATTAAAATATCAATATCGCTTTCCCTGGTGTCTTTTCCACTGACAACCGAGCCGTAAATTGATGCTGACTCTATTTCGTTATCAAATTTCATGATTATTTCGTTTGCAAATTCCCGGGCAATTTTAAGGAGGTTCATTTTAAAAAATATTACGGGACTGGATTAAATTTTAGTTATACATTAGTATCGGCTAAAATGGAAACAGGTGACCAAATTAAATGCCACTATTTTGTGCAAAAATATATTAGTCAAAGGTGTAATTTAATCCGGTTAATAGCAGATAGTTGTATAGTTTGGCAATAACAATTTTATCAATTAAAGCAAATACACCGAGTAAATTTATCATTGCTTTATCTCCTTTAAAATTTCCCTTATTGCGAGCAAATCAATCCTTGATTGCGGCCTTATAAGTCCTTTTTTCGGATCAACAAATAAGATGTTTTTATTGACAAAAAATGTTTTTGAGATTTCATCGCATTCATCAGTGTTTATTACTTCGGAGCCCTTAAATTTTTTCAATACCTTGATAATGGCTTCATATTCTATCTTCAACTCTTCTTTATCGATAGTAACTTTCACATTCAGTTCCCTGACTTTATTTAGCATTGTCTTTAATTGTGTCTTTCTAAATAAAATTTCATCGGCGATAAATTCTTTTTTGTTTGCGGCAAATATAAACTTTCTGAGCAATAATGGTTTTCCGCCAAAATGATTCCATGCTAATTCCTGCGATTCCCTGTTAATGTTATGCTTTTCTAAAAATTTCTTTGCTGTTTGTTCATCAAAATCGTCAATCAGCAAATATCTGCATCTTTCATCCAGCATCGCTTCGCTATATATACTCTCAATAAATAAAGAATCAGAAGACAAAGCAAAAACATGGCAAATATGTAGTTCTTTCGTCAGAGCAATGAAGAAATTGAATAATTTATAGATAAGCTTTCCATCAACTTTTAAATCACCAATTACCTGAAGTTCATCAATTATAAGCACGGGAATTTTGTTGTATTCTTTCACTTTCCCCATAATTTTCAACAAATATCTGAACGCACTTTTCGGGTCTTCGCTGCTGAATATTCTTTCAAACAATTTTGATGGAATCGGAATTCCAAACGCTGTTTTCAGGTCTGCGATTGCGTCGGGAATTGCCTTTGTTATTTTTCTTTCTATCAACGCCTCTTCAAATTCCGCATCAAACAATTCTTCAAGAAAGTCCTTATATGTTGAGATTGGGTTTTGCCTTAAATTGATATAAAAAACAACATAATTATCGGGCAGATTTTTAATCAGATTTGTTATTAAAGTTGTTTTTCCGCTGTTTATCGGTCCGTAGATAAAATTTATCAGTTGCGGCTTTACTTTTAAAATGTCCAGAATTTCCTGTTTTTCCCTTTCTCTGTCAAAAAATTCAATGTCGTAGTCAAATTTTTCTGTTGTATTCATTTTATCTTTTGGATTTATTTCTTTCTGTTAAAATTATCGATGCTCATCCCTTTAAATTGGGTCAATTATTTTGTGAGAGATATTTTAAAAATCTCACCTCACTTCGTTCGGAGATTTAAAAATTTCCGAAATTTTTAAATCACCTCGCCGATGCTCAGAGATTTTCAAATCTCTGCGATTTGAAAATGCTTAAAAGAAATCTTAAAATTTAACATTAGACATGTTGCAAAATAACTTTTTCACCTTTAAATTTTATTAATTTTAACCTCACTTCGTTCGGATATTTTAAAATCTTTGCGATT
>MTER01000102.1:0-5356 GCA_002083985.1 Candidatus Altarchaeales archaeon A3 | reverse complement strand
CTATTATAAATTTAATTTCAAACATCATATTTATAAAAATATTGGCAAAAAAACAAATATATAATTATCCCAATTTTAGTGGGCCAGCACCTAAATTTATGAGTAAATTGTTGTCTATCAGGACTTACGCAATTCACCTTGTAAAAGGACTTAAAAAGATAAGAATTCGTATCTATTTTGCGTAAGTCCTATCTATGTTAAATTTTGATTAATTATATTTAAAATGTTTCTTTTTATTTGGCACATAACCGTTACTATTAAAATGTATTCAACACCCCTGAATAGTTACTATTCCAATTTTAAAAACCCGAAGTTTTTAAAATATCCGAGCATTTTGAAAATCAAGAGATTTTTAAAATATCCGAGCATCAGCGAGGTTATTTTAGCAGGTCAGCACCCAAATTTCACCTTAAGAGCCAAATTTTTAAATTTATTAATTTTACTCCTTACACAACTTTTCAATACCTTTAACACACAAATCAATTGTCGCATCAACATCCTTCATGCTGAAAACTCCTGTCGGCGAATGAATATACCTTGTCGGAATGCTTAAAACACCTGTTGGAATTCCTTCCCGGTTCATATAAATAATTGCTCCGTCCGTCATTCCTCCTTCAAGAACATCAATCTGATAAGGAATTTTATTTTCTTTTGCCGCTTCAATAAAAATTTTCTTTATTTTGTCACTGACAATAACACCTCTGCCACTTGCTTCAATTAATGTAATGGCAACACCTTTTCCGACATTTAACGATGATTCTGTTTCTTTAATTTGAGGAGTTCCTCCTGCAATTGTCGTATCAATAGCAATTGCATAATCGGGATTTATTTTAAATGAGACAGTTCTTGCACCTTTTAGCCCTACTTCTTCCTGCGCAGTAGCAACACCATAAATTTCCGCATTTAAATTTTTTGCATTGATTTTTTCCATAATTTTGAGCATAGCATAACATCCTACTCTGTTGTCTATGGCTTTCCCGTAATATAAGTCCTTATTTAAATTTCCAAAATTCGGCTCAAATATAATTGCATCGGAAATTTCAACCTTTGTCTCTGCTTCCTCCTTGCTTTCGCAGCCAATATCTATAAATAATTCAGTATGTTCAACAACCTTCTTTTTTTCTTCATCTTTTTGTAAATGCGGCGGTTTGCTTCCGATAATTCCGAAAACATCTCCGTTTCTTCCTTTTACTATTACTCTTTGTCCTAACAACACTCTGTCATCAATGCCCCCGATTTTAACAAAATTTATAAAGCCCTCTTTTGATATATATTTCACCATCAATCCGATTTCGTCAATATGTGCAGCAATTAAAATTTTCTTGCCCCCTTTTCCTTTTCTGCCAATAACATTTCCAAAACTATCTGTGCTTACCTCATCACAAAATTTTTCCAATTCTGTTTTTACAATACATGCTGCTTCTCCTTCATTTCCGCTTATTCCTCCTGCCAGACATAAATTTTTTAACAATTCCATTTTAAAATTTAATAAACCAACAAACAATTAAATTTACACAATCAAATTTTTTGATTAAATTTTTTATTACTCAATAATCAAAATTTTAAAACTCGTCCCTGCATTTATATGTTGAATTTTCTGAATAAATCCCAATCTTTTTATTTCTTGCTTCAATTCCTGCATTCTTTATTTCTTTATTTTCAGTCATAAACGGACATGCATAACCATTCTTAACCATCTGATAGTCATAGGACTCTTTAATATCATCCGTATCTGCGTCTATCGGATAAATTTCACATAAATTTCTATCATATTTACTTTACCCTTGCATTTTAATTTAATGTTTTTCTTTAAAATTTCCTGTTTTAAGAAATCTCTTGCTTCAATTCCATAATAATCTTTCCCTGCAGGTGGGATTTCTGGTGTGTCAATATGTAATACTCTGATTGATTCGCTTAAATTTTGTGTGTGAATTGTATCTCCGTCATGAACGCTTGTTACATAATCGGTGATAATTCCTCCATTTTTGCCACCAAAAATTTGATTCATATCAAGATAATTTGCTGCCAAAAAAAGGCATATTCCCAAGACAATAATTGCTACTCCAATTAAAAACAACTTTTTTGTTAAGTTCATTTTAACTAACAAATTAAATTTTATTAAATTTTACCTTGATCCACAACATTCCCATTTCTCTATTTCGGCAACACTCGCTAATGTGCTTTTATTTGCAATCTCCTCCTTTATGCGGTTTTCTTTTTCATAAACATCCACTGTTTGCCACTTCAATTGCATCTTCTTCCGGAACAACAATAACTCCGTCATCATCTCCGATAATATAATCACCCGGCTTTACATCAACTCCTCCACAGGAAATTTTAACTCCTGTTTCTCCAAATCCCTTTGGTTCTCCCGCATTAGAAGTTATTAATTTAGCGAACGCTGGAAAATTTAATTTTGAAATTTCTCCCGTATCCCTTATTGCTCCGTCAATAACAACTCCTTTAATTCCTTTCTGCATACAACTCAGAGTTGCCAATTCACCCCAGACCGCAGGTGATTTTCCGTTGGCATCAATAACAATAACATCCCCTGCTTTTGCCTTATCTATACTTTCAACTGCCTTTGCCCAGTCGCCTGAAAATGTTCTGACAGTAAATGCCTTTCCGCTCACCTTTATTCCGGGTTTTATCGGCTTAATATCATTCATCGCCTGTGCCCTGTGCATAGCATCACTTATATTAGCAGAGGAGACCTTTTTAAAAATTTCCAAAATTTCATCCTCGCAACATGCCTTTTTAAATTCGGATTTTATTGAAATTTCTTTCTCTATTGCTTCCTTTACTTTTCTCGCGCTTTCGGCAACATTCCGGCTTTTTGTTATTGCCGCACCGACAATTATAATATCGCAAAATTTTAACAGTTCGCTAGCATTTTCGGAATTTATTCCTCCTGCAACGGCAATATTGCTTATTCCTGCATTTGCCAATTTTTCAACCTCGCATGAAATTTTCATTCCCCTCATCTGCTGGTCTATTCCCAGATGAACACATACGCATACATTTTGGTCAAATTCCTGTATCTTCTTTGCTTTTTCTACTAAATTTTCAACATTCAGCATATCAACCATAATTTTGCATCCATAATTTTTACCTGCTTTGAGACATTCAAAAATCATTGAATAATCGCTTGCCCCTAAAATTCCGACAATATCAGCTCCTGCTTTTGCAGTTTCAACCTCCAGCCGTCCGACATCCATTGTTTTCATATCCGCACAAATTTCTTTATCCGGAAAATTTTTTCTGAATTCCCTGACTGCATTCATACCTTCACTTTTAATGAGAGGTGGGTGTGCCAACCTCAATTATATCAACAAAATTTTCTGCTTCTTTTGCAATATTCAATGCCCTTTCTAATTCAACAAAGTCAAGTGCAATCTGTAGTTTTGCTTTCATTTAGAAATTTATTTTAACTTTAATATCCTCACTGCCAGATATGCAGCATTTTCTCCGCATTATCAATTCCGACACATGCGACAGGAACTCCCTTTGGCATCTGTACAATGCTCAATAACGCATCAAGTCCGTTTAACTTTGCAGAAACAGGAACACCGATAACAACCTTGTCCGTAAAAGCAGCAACTGCTCCGGGAAGAGCCGCAGAAAGTCCTGCAACTGCAATAAAAATTTTTGCATTGCTATCTTTTACAATTTTAATCAATCGTTCCGGCTCTCTGTGAAAAGAACAGTATTCAACACCATAGAGAATTTGATTTTCGTTTAAAATTTTTTCCGCTTTTTTAACAATTTCCTCATCACTTTTGCTTCCTGCAATTATCAAAACATCTATTTTTAACATTCGTTTCAAAAATGCGGGCTTGACGGGATTTGAACCCGCGGCAGACGGATTAAAAGTCCGTCGCTCTGCCAAACTGAGCTACAAGCCCAAAATTTAAGTAATATTTGAGTTAATAATTAGTTAGCAATTAAAATTAACTTAATTTACTGAAATTTTATTTTCCGGCGGGGCAGAAATCTGGACACTCATAAAATCCTCTACAACACAACTATTCTCAAACACCTTTCTCGCTTCATCCTCCAAAATTTTTGAATTCGCATATCTCTGGCTTATGTGAATTAGGAATAATGACTTTGCGTTTGCCTTTTTTGCTATTTCCGCTGCCTGCAATGCTGTTGTATGTCCGTGATCTGAAATTTTATCTATGTCAATATTTGAATATGTTGAATCGTGGATAAGAATATCGCAGTCATCCGCAAATTTTATAGTATTCTCACAAGGCATTGTATCTCCGGTATAAACAATCTTTCTTCCTTTTATGGACTCGCTTAAAACATCTTCCGGTCCTATTATTTTTCCATCTAAATTTATACTTTCACCATTCTGAAGTTTTGAATATAATTTGCCTTCCGGAATTCCCAGCGCAATTGCTTTCTCCTTTAAAAATTTCCTTTTTTCCTTTTCTTCAAAGACAAATCCGAAACTTTCTGATATATGTTGTGTTTTAAAAGGTATAATTTTATATCCCTTGCCTTCAACAACCTGCCCTTCCGAAATTTCATAAATTTTAATAAATTGCATTGCATCCTTCGGAACTGGTAAATTTTTAATTAGATTGCTTATACCTTTTCCTCCGTAAATTTCCATATTGCTTCTTCGCTCTAAAAAATTCATCGTATTCATTATTCCGATTAAACCGGCAATGTGGTCTGCGTGAAAATGTGTGATAAAAATTTTATTTATATTCATAAAATTTATTTTTTCGTTCTTTCCTTTGTTTTTTCCGTTCCTTTTTGATGAACAAATCATTATTTGTCTTAAAGTTCCTTCTCCGCAGTCAAACAAAAAGAGTTCATTTAAATACTCTATTAATACGGCCGGTAATCCCCTGTCTTTTGTAGGCACACTTCCTCCGCTGCCCAAAAATATTATTTTCATCTGAATTTAAATTTTGCCTGAATTAGATAAAATTAAATTTTCAAGCAATTAATGAATACCTTATGAACTTTTTGATTAAATTTTTGGTACTCATCTCTTTAAATTTGGTTAATTAATTTGTAAGAGATATTTTAAAAATATCACCTCACTTCGTTCGGAGATTTAAAAATTTCTGAAATTTTTAAATCACCTCGCTGATGCTCGGAAATTTTCAAATCTCTGCGATTTGAAAATGCTTAAAAGAAATCTTATTTAAAAATCCAAAAGATTTTTAAAGATTGAAAACTCATAGTTTTCAGTAAAATTGAATATTATAAATTTAATTTCAAACAGTATATTTATAAAAATGTGTAACTTCTCAATAAGTTGGGGTAAATAAATTTTGTAACTGCTTATTTTATAAAAAACATCCACAAAAAGTGCAAAACATGTCATATATTT
>MTER01000101.1 GCA_002083985.1 Candidatus Altarchaeales archaeon A3 | reverse complement strand
TCTTCTGACGAATGTGAAAAAAGGCATGTTTAAAAGTTCTATATTTTCCTTTTTTAATTCCTCGCTGCTAAAATTTATTTTTCCAAATGTTCCTTTCATTAATTCATTGATAAATTTTTCCTTTTGCTTTCTTTTCGCATCCGGCAATTCATTGATAAATTTTTTCTTTAATAAATGATTCTCCTCCAAACTGCCAAATAATGATTCATAATCGTTTGCTCCCGTCTTATTCATATAACTTTCAACAAGTGCTTTAATTTCTTTGCCACCTCTCAACATAAGCACCTTCACTATTCCCGTACATATCATCATAAGCCACCTTTTCTTTAAATTTTTTAAATATATCTTCCTTAAGAACATTTGTATGCATTACGGAACATCCTGTAATCACATCGCTAACCCTTCCGGTAATTTCTGCCAAATCAACAATTTCATCACGAATCGCATCATTAAACTCTTCGGATATATTCAATCGGGAAAACATATTAGCATGATAATGGGGAATTCCCGCAGGAACGATTGTATGATTATAGTGATGAACAATTACATTTTTGAATATATGGTCATGCTTATATACATCATCAACAACCGACGGAATTGCTAATGTTGTATTTACCTCGCTTGTAGAAAACAGCAAAACATTGTTGTTTGCATTATGGTTGTCATCTGATCTTTTCATAAAGCCCTCTTCTATCTGTTCTTTGATAAATTTTAAAACAACCTTTCTGTAAAGCAAACTCTGAACTGCCCTGAAATCATCATCCGAAGTTCCGCAGTATGCCTCGTGAAAAATTTCCGGACAGTAAAGCCAGTACTCCTTTAATTCGGAAAACGGATTCATATAAATTTCCACACTGACATCCCTGATTCCCTTTAAATTTATTTCCTCTTTATAAGTCCGTACTCTGTCAAGTGATTCCCTTACAATATTAACAAGTTCTTTTTTTATACCTCTTGAAGTAATAGATCCCTCGCCCTTTATGTATTTCGTATAAAGCACACCGAAAACATGCAAATGCCTTCTTGCCTCAATTCTTCCCCACCCTCTGCTCATTACATCATAAAATCCGTTAACCATATCCGGCTTAAAACTGCCCAGGCCACCTGCCATAAGGAGCTTTGAGAATTCTCCGACATTATACATAGCATCTTCACCGGAACACTTTTTAAATTTAATGAGTTTGTTATAAATTTCATTTAAAAATTTCTGTGAAAGTTCATATTCCATTTGAAGTATAAATATGTTTATGCCTTTTATCTTTTCAAGTGCATCAGTTAATGATTTTTCTTTTTCCGCATTATTTTCCGCATTACTTATCTTATTCGCATCCTGCATTTTGGATTAAATTTTTGTAATATTTTGGATTAAATTTTTCTTAATGAATTAAAATTTCATAATTTATTTACAGAAATATAATTTTTATTAGCTTTTAAATTTAACATTTTTTATTAACGAATGAAAATGAATAGGAAAACAAAAATTTTGGGAATGATGGTTTTGACATTGGTTGTCGTGTTTTTGATTTTATGTCTGAATGTAAATGCCGATGTCCATTTGGCAACGGGCGTTAGTGTTTCAGATATTTATAAAGACCCGATGACAAATTTAACAATTAATATATTCAATTCCACTGACTTTTATAATCGCACAACAAATAATTACGGATATTGTAAATTGGGAACAGGAAATTTTTCAATAAATTTTACATATTGTAATAATTCTTACAATTTTAGTGCTTCTATTAATGACTACGGCGAAGTGGAAAATTTAACCATGAATTTATCCTCTGCGTGCCAAATTCCGAATTCCTGCAATGCAAGCGAAAATTGTTCTGATAATCAGAATTGCTATAACGGATATTGTAAAAATTTAAACTGTAACGCAGGATACACTGCAAGAAATCACCAGTGCAAATTTGCTATCGGATGTAAGATCTGGGGAAAAGTTGGTGCAAAGGCAGTGGTAAAAGTTGGTGCAAAGGCAGTGGCAAAATCTTCTCTGCAGGCGGTTTCGGAAATTTCAGATTGCACGACATTAAGCGAGGAAAATAAAACATACATATTAACGCAGGACATAAACACAAGTGAAAATACCTGCATAAACATATCCTCAGATAATGTTGTTCTGGACTGTAGATGGCATAAAATTTATGGAAACAGCAACGGAATAGGAATTAAAATAATTGGAAATAATGTTATGGTAGAGAATTGCATAATTGAAAATTTTTCGGCTGGAATAATGTTAAACGCTAATGCTACAACAGTTTACTGCAACATTATTCAAAATAATTTAAAAGGATTAGCATCAAGTGAAGGGAATGTCTATAATGAAATATATAAAAATTTAATAATATATAATGAAGCAGGCATACACAGATTGGATATATCAACAAACATTTCAATAGTTGCAAACGAGATTATAAAAAATACATTTGGAGTATATGCACCTTTTACGAATGCAAGCAAATCTCCTGATTTAAGCAACAATGTGATTTGTTCAAACGATGTCAATGTGAATTTTACTGATTATACTAACATAAGCAACTGCACTTTACCCGATTTAGCGATAACCAGGATTGAAGTTCCTTTGATATCAGATGAAAATTTAACGATAAATGTTACAGCGGAAAATTTATTCAGAAATTTATACAATAATTCGGCGGTTGTTTCAATAATTGTTGAAGGGAATAATCAGACAACCTTTAAAAACCAGACAATTGATACAAATATTTCACTTCATAATAACTTGTCTTTTAATTTTTCATTACCTTCGGGAATTTATTTTGTAACCGCATCAATATCTACTGTGTCGGAAATTAACGAATCAAACAACCTGAATAATGCTCTTTCAAATGCTTTTGCTGTAATTAAGGAAAATCAAGGTCTTGTTTATGGAAAAACAGAACATTCGGGAAGATTGATACCAAATATAAATTTAACTTTAAATAATTCAAACACGGGAGAAATTTTAAATTTAACCAGCGATGAAAACGGATTTTTTGAAATTGTTCCGGATGAAGGAAATTACACATTAAAAAGCGTTTATTCAAATGATGTAACTATTAATGTCAGCAAAAATTCCATCATCTCAAATGTAAATATATCTATAAATTTAATAACTCTAAATGTCACCGATATTAACAACCTTTCATTAGAAAACGCAAAAGTTGTAATAATTGAAACAAATACGAACAAGAGTGTTGTTTTATTTACAAATGAAAACGGAATTGCCGAATTTGTGCCTTTAAACGGACACACTTATGAAATTTTTATGTTTAAAGACGGATATGCCCCATTCCATGAAACAATAAATCAAACATATCCATCTTATACTGCCGAAATTCATATACCTACAGAAGAATGTATCGAAATTCCAAAGGATACATCTTACTTTGAGAACTACACTTTAAAAATTTATAGCGATTTACAAAACAAAATAAGACAAACCAAAATTGAAAGAGTAATTTCTTATATTGTCAATAAGAAAAACATGAGCGTAATTCTACCAAATGTCGGGGCAAAGATAGGGGCAAAGATGGGAGGAGTAAAAACAGCAAAATGCTATGTCAATATAACAAATATTCCTGAAAATTTAACAGTTAGCGTGATAGAAAATGGAACTGAAAAGCCGGCAAATTCAAGTTTCAACGGTATTGAGATAGTCAGGATAGTGAAAAGAATAGGAAATAAAACAATTCCGCTCGGTGATGTCAATATAAATTTCACTTATAAAAATCCGGATTTCGGAAATGTTACTGCAAAAACAGGAGAAACAGAAAATTTAAGTTTTGCAATTCTTCATTTGGAGGTAAATGAAACAAACAAAATCGGCGAAAAAATTTTATATCTTCCTGTAAAAAACAATACGGGCATTGTTTGTGTAAATGATAATGCGACAAATCTGAATGACATAAATGTTATGGTTGAAAATGACTGCAATGGAAACTGGAGAATTATGAATGAAAACAATATTGTAACATTTGGTAATAATACTTATTATAAGGTCTTAAGTAATGGAACTGGAGCGGTTGAATTAAATTTTGTACTTGGCGATGCAAATAAAAATAACATGCTGGATTTGGGAGATGTGTTTAAAATAATTGAATATAGCGTTACTTCTTCACATGTTCCTGCAAGAGCAGATATAAATGATGACAAAGAAATTGATATATTTGATGTTGTGGAAATTCTGGAGTGGATTTCAGGATAAAAAATAAAAATTGACTCGTTGGAATATAATCAATCTGCTGACTTTTTACACTATTGAAGCAGATTAATGAATCGTATATTGGGCATAAAATGTTGATAGATTCACCATATATGATTCAACACAGAGAAATTTTACTTAAAATTTCGAAAAAATTTAAAATACTAAGTTAATAATTCAATTTTATGATAATTTACTCTCAAAATAAGGACAAAACATAATTGTTGAACAACTTCCAATGTGTTCAAGTTTAAATATAAAAGTTTAATAACTATTCAGCCACTCAAAAAATTAAGGGTAAATTTTTTGACTTTTTTTAAATTTTTTGAAATTTTCACAGGTAATTTAAAAATCCAATAGATTTTTAAAGATTAAAAACCTGCAGTTTTTAGTAATTTTTGCATCCTCTGA
>MTER01000100.1 GCA_002083985.1 Candidatus Altarchaeales archaeon A3 | reverse complement strand
ATATTTTCCAGCATAAAAAACAATTTTTTAGATGGTTTATCTATTGTTAGGGTATAAAATAGAGCATATAAACTATTTCGCAACAACTCTATTGTATATTGGTTGTTCGCCCCTAACTTTAATACAACAATGATTGTTATTTTTATATTCCCGCATGTGCCTTATTAAAACTGCTGTTATTTGTGGTTCTTCCCAAGATTTTTGAAAATCTCTAATACTTGACATATTTTCATACCCATTTATTACAAGATTTATTGCCTCTTTTATAAACCCCTGTGTTAACTCCTGAATAATTTCTGGCGATGAACCAGAAGTTGAAGAGATTTCTTTAATACTCATTTTTTAAATCCTTTGATATATTTTCTGCAATAGTTTCATCAGCATCATTTAATGCCACAGATTTAGTCCAATAACGTCTTTCATTTAATTTAACTACATGAATCGTATTACCTATATAAATACGAACATTTCGTCTCATGTAAATTCCCAATGAATGCTCTTCTAAAAGATATTTATCGAGATCAGTTAAAACTTTTTGCAATTCTTCTGATGTTTTATTCACTTTATTTTTTGATGAATCTGAAAGGTTTTTTAACTCGAAAGATACAATACTAAGTGGTAGATTGCCCGAATAAGCCAAATATTGTAATGACTTACTTTGTTTTTTAAGGAGGAGGTTAATAGCATTACAAAAGATCTTCGCATATTCCTCTAATATTGGTTCAGTTACAGGTTTATACGCATCTGATTTCTCTTTCTTCCAAAAGGAATCCAATGCTATGTCTATTGAATCGTTAACCAATATCATTTCAGATTCTTCTATGCCATACCATTTTGTCACCATGTTATTCACATTTTCATCTGCATTTGGATCTTCTGAAAGTTCTTTTAAGAAATTATAAGATATATCTTGGTTTAGGATATTTTCTGGTATTGGAATATTCATAATTTCTTCTTTTTGAAGTGTATCTCGTTCCACTAACCAATTACGGGAAGTTAGCATTTCGTAATATGCTGCTATCTTTGAATTAATTACTAAACAACACGCAGCCAATTGATTTATCTCATTTTCTTTGCTGTGAATGCCTATAATAGAACTGCTAAAAACAGCATCATTTTTAAGAAGTGTTGCTATCATTCCCACTCCCGCTTTCTGGCTTTCTTTAACCAATAAATGCGGTCCCTGAAATATTTCTCTGTTTGTTTTTGCATGCCGATAAAAAGGGGTATCTTTAAGAAGGGGAAGTAATTTTTCGTTCATCGCAAATTTTGGCATTTCCGCCTTAGCATCCACATAAGGTTTCCCGTATAACTCTGGAACATAATCTTTCTTTCCACTCTTTCCAGCAATAAAACCTTCTGCATGTTTCCAATTCTTTTCTTCATCACACAATTTCTTAAAGCTACTCATTTTTGAAAGTCGCTTAATTAATTCGTAGTCTCTTGGAGTCCCCCACATAGCAACTTTCCAGATTATATCATTATCGATAACCTGCTTCAAAGGCAATCTTTTAAGATCTGATGGATCTATTATAACTGCATTTAGGTGTTTAGATTCTGCAGATGGTTTAGGTACAATATATAAAATGAACTTATTTTTAGCATTCTCTTCAATTAATGGTTTGTAGAACACCGCCGCAGGAGGACCAATTCCCTTGTTGAATAATTTTCTACGAATAATAGAAAAATTAACTATAGTAGATACATTTGCGTTCATGAAAAAATCCTTTCTAAACTTTCTATTTTTACTACTTCTATTGAAAAGAAGACCTTTTGCAGTTACCAATAAACCAATTTCCCCTTCTTTTTTACAACATTCTAACGCCTTCCACAAAAATGCTTGTGCAATTTGGTTATCTCCTATTGATTTTCCTTTTGATTTACAATAGTCAAGCATTAATTCATCATTACTACTTTCCCATGGAGGATTCCCCACAATAATATCAAATTTATCTTTATTGAACTTGAACTTTAAGTCTTCATTAAAGAAATTCTCAGTAAAAAGATTTGGTCCTATCAACTTTGGAAATTTCACATCCTGCCATATATTCTTGAGATCCAGAAAATCCAGCATAGTTAGGTATAAACTGAAAGATGCAACCCTTATAGCTTCTTTATTAGTGTCCACTCCATAAATAGATGATGTAAGGATATTTCTCAATTGATCTACCTTTATTTTGTTTCCTCTGTTTGCTTTTATCCATCTATAAATAATTCTTTTATATGCATCAACCAAAAAGATGCCCGAACCGCACGCAGGATCAAGTATCTTTATATCAATTTTATCACTTTCAACAGGAAGAATTTCATCTAAAATAAATTCTACTAAAAATTGAGGGGTATAATATGTTCCCTTCTTCTTCTCTTTCTTTATGTCTTTTTCATAATGAAAGAATTCTTCATAAATACAACTTATCAGTTCTATGGGAATAACATCAAAATTATATGGCCAAAGTCTTCCTTGTTTTGTGTTAATATCAGTACCCGAAAAGAACACATGAAGCAAAGATAAATGATCTTCCTTTACTGCATTTTTTTCATCATCAGTAACTGGAAACATATCTCCATTGAAGTGATCCTCAATTTTCTTAAATAGGTTGTATGTATCATCTTTTGAATTTAAAATATCTAAAAAATTCTTATAATTTCCAAATTTTTGAAAAAAATTTTCATCTATCGCCTGACGATCTTGTAAATAAAGAATGAAAATTGATCGCCCTATGAGAGCATGAATATGGTTGTAATCTAAATTTTTATCGTGTAATTCGTTTCTTATCGTTTTCAAATTTTTGAGAAGATGTTGATCTACTCTATTCTTTTGCTTAAAATTATCCCTATGTTTATGCCAATAATGTCCTGTTTCAATTTCCAAACGAGAAAAATCTTTTAATTTTTCACGGATCTCCTGGACATTTCTTAATTGTTTTAATGAGTCAATAAGGTATTCTTCTTTCTCTAATTCTTCATTTGTTTGTGCTGGAGGCGTAGTAGTATTATAAATTTTAACTTCTCCGGGCAGTATAATAAATAGTAAAGGAACCTTGCCCTGATTCCACACTTTGCGATGAATTTTCATTATTGTATCCGGGCCCACAGATTCTAATCGCCTGAAATAAATTACGGGTATACTTGATGCTTCAGATGTGGTTTTAACAAAATATACTTCATCAATGCCAAATTTGTCCTTTGCCTCGTTTAAAATTTGCCCATACTCAATTTTATCTACATCGTCATCTACATTTTTCAATCCGTATTTATTAGAAAAATCAAGTGCTTTACAAATTAATTCAAAAGTTTCTTTACTATTCATCTTTATTTGGTAAATATTTTTATCAAGTTAAATTGATATTTTAATTTTACAAATTTCATTCAAATATTCATTAAGATAAGTCAACAATTCACTCCTAAATTTATCTTTATTTTTTTGACATTTTAAAGGTTTCTAATCAACAACCGCATTCTCCATCACATTCTCACACATGCAATATCTATCCTTTGGAATTACTTCTATTAAATTTCCCAAAATTTCTGCAATATTTCTGACACAACTTGAACAAACCCTACCCCTACCAATTACTGAAATTTTTAACATTTTTAGGGATAAATAAATTTAAAATAATTAATTTTTGCACACAAAAAATAAGAATGAAAGGACTTATTGCATAAATTTTATAAAAAAATTTATTGTTTTATGTTTATATTCCTACAAGCAAGCATTCCTGAGAGTGATTATTGCTTAGGGCATACTTGTAATTTTAAAATTTAACTTCATTCACATTGCGGTGATCATCTCTTTAAATTGGGTTAATTATTTTGTGAAGGATATTTTAAAAATCTCACCTCACTTCGTTCGGAGATTTAAAAATTTCTGAAATTTTTAAATCACCTCGCTGATGCTTGGATATTTTCAAATCTTCTGATTTAAAAATGCTTAAAAGAAATCTTAAAATTGAACATTATAAATTTAATTTCAAACATTATATTTATAAAAATATTAGCAAAAAAACAAATATATAATAGAGTTGTTGCAAATTAAAAATTTTAAAAGTGATTTTAAAATCGCAAAGATTTTAAAATATCCGAACGAAGTGAGGTTAAAATTAATAAAATTTAAAGGTGAAATAGTTATTTTGCAACATGTCTAATAACCTCGCTGATGCCCGGATATTTTAAAATCTTTAGGATTTTAAAATTATCTCAATTTTAGGAGGTGTTTCTAACTCGTTAATTAAATTCTGAAAGGATTACTTTATCATCAATAAATTTTGTAACTGCTTATTTTATAAAAAACAAATGTAACTTCTCAATATGTTAGGGTAAATTTATTTAACTGCTCTTTTTATAAAAAACAAATACAAAAAGTGCAAAACAGTCCATATATTTTGTCATTTTCCCACAAGTTATTGAGAAGTTACAAACAAATACAAAAAATGCAAAATAAATTATATATTTGAACATCTTCCTACAAATTATTGAGAAGTTACATATTTTTAAATCCAAAACGAATGTTCTCAATAAAGGGTGGATGTTATTCGTGATTTTTTAACTGTTACGCGTGATTTACCACTTACTATTGAGCAAATACTCCAAAACAAATAATTATTGGAAAGGTCTATGACATCGTTAACACTTTTTACAAATTCTTGATCTTGTAATTCATTTCCTTTACCTGTTTGAATTTCTTAGCATCTTTTGCTTTGTGGAAAACTATCAAAGAATGAACAATCTCATCAACCGTAACCCATATCCTTTCACCCACATAGCTTTCACCAATATTAATTTCTTCATTAAGCATTTCTATTTTCCTGTTGTTTTTCACCTCTCTGATAAAATGAATCTTGGAAGCATTTTGCTCAAACTTTTTAGGGTTGAATTGAAAGTTTTTATCAAGTTTTCGTGAGGGTATGGTTTTCAAGTTTTTGTTTTTTAATTTCCACCGTTGCAACTTGTCATGATTATTTTCAAATTTTTTGACTTCTTGTCTTACATTCTCTTCTGATTTGAATTGTTTCCTTGCCCATAAGTTTTCTGAAAATAACTTAACAAACTCTTCAATGCCCCCATTCATCCATGGTTTTCTTGGTGCTGTAAAAATAGGTTCTCCACACCAACATGCAACAGAAATTTAATGAATCTGCTGGCAAACCTTTTGTAACACCAATTGCCAAGAAATGATGTTGCGTTGTCTATTTGAAGATATTTAGGTATGTCTCGTTTTTTGAATAATTCAATGAAAAATGAGAGCACATAATCCATTGATTTTGTAGTAGATATACCAACAACAACTTCTCCACTTATCGCATCTTTAACACAACCTCCATATATTTGTTTATTGCTTCTTTTAAGATATAACGGACCCTTGAAATCAAAGTAATAGAATTCATTGATTTTTGTGAGAATAATCTTTCTATATCGCTGTTTTGAATGAACTCGTTTATATTAGCATATTCCAAAATGTCGACCGCCGCAAATTTCAAAAAGGAAGTATACTCGCATTGATTTAGTGCAATCTATCTTAAAAAAGTA
>MTER01000099.1 GCA_002083985.1 Candidatus Altarchaeales archaeon A3 | reverse complement strand
ATCGCCATAAAATGATCGCCCAAAATTCGTACCAAAATTTGCTTTAAAAATCACTATGCAGCGATTTGCCACCCATTATTGAGCAAATACTCATTTAGCAGTTCTGTCGGGATATAAGACCATGACTGCGGAGCTACAAAATTCGGGATTAACTCATTTGGATTTATCTGTTCCGAAAATTCCATAACTGATTTAATTTCAATTGCAGTTCCCTTATCTCTATTCCCAAAATATGCAAAAAATTCTTTCTTATCCATCCCGGAAAATTTATTAAAATCCCTCCATAAAACTTTAGGGTAGTCTTCTATAATATCGCCTACCTGAAGCATGCAAACAATTCGCCCGACAGGTTTCGTAGCATAAACAAGAATACTGCGCACATCTCTTTTAAAAGATGCTTTCCTGAACTCATATTTCTTATTTCCATTCAAAATCTCCTTAACGTATTTTGCTTTAATTGAAAGTATAGCGATCATTTATTTTTACCTCCTTCTTTATTTTTAAATAGTTGTCATGTGAAATTTTGATTATTGTCTGCGGTGGACCTTTTAAAATTTGATAATCCAAAAGATTTTTGTATTTGATTGGATTGTCAAAATGTAAGTGCCATCGGAATAATATGGCCTTTGTTGGTTTCTTTGATATTTCTTCAATTTCTTCTCTGGAGTAAACGCTTCTTTTTCCGACATAAGAAACAATTTGATTAAGGTTGGTGACGTTTTCATATACTTTTTCCACGACACCTAAAGATGTTAGTTCACTGATATCATTGGACCTATAAAAAAGTAGTATGTCGCCTTCTTTTAGGCCTTTAGTTTTTGAGTGGCATAAATACGCTTTCTTTATGGTATTCCCTTCAACTATAAATTCCCCCATAAATTCACTTAACGTAATCTGTCTCTCTTTATAGTCTGTAAATAATTTGCTGTGGTATTCTGGCCTTATTGGCACGATGAATTTACTGGCTTCTCTACCATCATAAAAGCAGGGATAAAATTTTTTAGAAATCTCTCCAGGCAAATATGTTTTGTCTTTCTCTGGGAGTAATCTTTTTACAAAAACAGACTCTCTCTTCTTTTTATCTGCGATTTTCTCGAATCCATAATCTTCTATCAATGTCACAAGAGAATCATTTTCTTCAGTAAAATGGGTTAGATATATTTCATCAATGTTTTTTTGCATTGAAGTTTGTATAGATATTTTTATAAACAATTCACCTATTTTATAACCCATACGACTTACTTTTAGTGTGCATATCTTTAATCTTCTTTTCTTTGAAAGTGGAGGTATTGCGTCTATCGGTTCGTTTTCCTCATTAAGTATCAGAATCGCACCTATGTTGCCGTTTACATAATGTACCCACGCTTTCCTGCCTTCTTTACATATTTTCCTCCACCAATCATTAAATCCTTCATATTCTTTCCTAAGAGTGTCAAATATAGAGTCATTTGGATCTAAATTATGACAGGGTGTGAGTCCTATTGGGGGAGGATGTAATATCTTTTTGGCTAAGAACACACGGAAATAATCTAATGAATAATCTAATGCGTCATTCACTCTAAAAACACGATCCGAAATTCCAATCTTCACGGCTTTTTTATGGATTTTTTCGTCTTCGGTTATTAAAAAATCTGCTGCATCTTTATAAACGCAGTAAAGCAGGCTATTATCAACAAGGTCATGAGTATTTTCCGTTTTGCCTATAATGGACATAAACTGGTTATCGTTTTCAGGATTTAGCGGTGATTCTATAACGGGGTATGATTTTAATTTTGATAAAACAATACCTCCTCTTTCAGCATTTTTATCATTTTTAATTTCTTCTAATGATAAAGGATGTATCACAATTTTATTATTTGTTTCATTTAAAATTTTTAATAATTCCTGAAGTCCTTCAGATACTTTTTTTAAGTCTTCCCTATCTATGAGGATATTAGTATCAAGAAGTATGCGAGTCATTTTTTACTTTGTTATCTTTAATTTCAAGCATTTTTCAATGAAAACTTTGAGAGCAGCAAGAAATTCATCAATCCTGACATAGTCCTCAATTTTTTTATCCTCTTCAATTGATTTAGAAATCGTTTCAATAACTCCTTGTTCTTTATCATACTTAGGTTTTTGTGTATAAAAATTTTCTAACTCTCCTGTTAGAATATGAATATTATTTTCTTTTGATAATTTTAAGATGTACTGTCTAATTTCCTGTTTTATTTTGTCATCTACAACATTGGATATTGATTTATATTTTCCAGTGAGTTGTATTTTAGACTTTAAAGGATTAAGAGCATCTTTGAAACTCTGTTCGTATGATAATTTTGTAAAAAAATCATCGAGTCCATCTATTAAAAAATCAAAATCTGCGATAATCAACCAAGGTATATTCAGTTCATTAAAAACTTTAACATATTTCCAAAACTCAGTCTTTCCACCACAATTGATTATTGAAACATTATAATTATCCAACCACTTTTTCCCTAATTCCTCTCCATTTCCATCAGATTTTATTTTTGTTTCCTCTCCTATTTGTTCAGCAATTGCCTCTAATACATATTTATCGGCGCCTTCGACCAGAATGACAGCATCAGCAAAAAACATTTCCGCATTTTGTTTTTTGATAAGAATCTGTTTTGTTTTGATATCATTAAAATTAAAATTTGTGGCAACTGTTTCTTTATCCTTTCTTACAACAATTAGATTAATATCTTCATGAGGCGTACAAATAAATTCCTGGGAGTGTGTTGTTAAGATGACTTGATTTTTATTATTATCCAGAAAAGCATTCAACCTCTCTGATATAACTCTTCTACCATGAGGATGTAAATATATCTCAGGTTCTTCTATCGCTAAAAGAGAGCCTTTAGTGTGGGCAATGTTCCTTACATAATAATCAAATAATCCGATAATAACCGCACTCTGTATTCCTGAACCTTTTTCCTCTAATTTACTCTTAAATCCATCATCAATATAAATCAAAACACTTTTGTAAATGTCCTGTTTTGTATCTGGATTGAATTGAAAACTAATTTTTGTATTAGGAAATGCAATCTGAGTTTTTTTGCAAGTAATCTTGTTTTGTAACTCTTCAAATAGTTGATTAGATGCATCTCTTACCTTATCAAAAGCATTATTTAAATTTATATCGTCCTCTTTAATATGCGCTCTTAGAAGTTTTCCATACCAAGTGTAATGAGCAATTCTTAACTGGTCTTTCGGATCGCGAAATGACGGAATTACAGCACTTTGTAGAAGTTCATTTCTTAGGCGGTCGGCGTTAATACCAAAGAACCAATCAGTATCCTCTGCTTTTTTGTACAAAAATAACATGTGTTTGATACATTTTCCATCCTCTTTTTTGCATCTAAATGCAAAAGCAAAGTTATCCATTTCCTTAAGTTCATCTTCAAATCCGCCTTTGCAATAAGATTTTGTACCTATCCATTTTTTATCAACCTCCTTATTATCTATTCTTGCTTGACCTTCATCAGTACAAAATTCAAATATATGTTCTTTATCCAAATTTGAAAAATTAATATCTATTTTTTTATATTTTTGAGGGGATTTATCCATAACTTTGAAAAAAACACCTTTTAAGTCAGATAAATTTAATGGTTCATCATCTTCTCTTTGTAGTTCACACCATATAAAAATTTCATTTTCAGTATTTCCTTCAAAAAAATCATTGTCCGCAATATTTTCTGATTTTTCCCATGTTGGAGAACTTTCCCCAAGAATTAAATCAATTGCTTTAATAATGTTGCTTTTCCCAGAATTATTTTTTCCAACAATCACATTTTTTCCTTTCTCAAACTTTAAATCCAATTTCTTTATTGAACGATAGTTCTCGATATATAAACGGTTTAAGTACATTTTATTTTTCTTTATTTTTAAAATTAACCAGATTCCCTTCAAACGCAGATTTGAGGATTGATTTACTCTACTTGACAACTTTTTACAGAGAAGTTAACACAAAATAATTATAAAAATACTGATTGTAACGGATTGCTGTGCTGATTTCTACAACCATTTAAAGACGAGGCAATCAATAGATTTTGTAATCAATCCTCAAGTATCTGAACTTGTTTAATCTCTCAAAGGGCATTCTATGTTATTATGCTTTTTTATTGCTTTTGAGGGCCATTTTGCCATTGTGTTTTTTCAAGACAATTAAGTTATTCAGAGTATCTTTTTATACCTCAATCATAATTTTATGAACATTTTATTGTTAGCACAGCAATCCGTTATAATCAGAAATATTTTATTGGCGGATATTAAGTCCACATAGTTAACCATCACAAAAATTTTAAGTGATAATCCTTTCTAAATCGTCTGTTTCCGCAGCATACTTTATTTCAAGTGCAATCCTCCTTCCTGTCGACATTGGCTTTCTCCACATAGTATTTCCATAAGGTGCCCCAA
>MTER01000098.1 GCA_002083985.1 Candidatus Altarchaeales archaeon A3 | reverse complement strand
GAATTTTATCACCTCACTTCGTTCGGAGATTTAAAAATTTCTGAAATTTTTAAATCACCTCGCTATTGCTTATAGATTTCAAAATTTACACAATTTTGAAATAGCAACTTCTAGACCTTAAAAATATGAGTCAAATTAATTTGCAACATGTATAGTATATTTTAATTCAAATTTTAATTCTTAAAGATAAAATTTTTAAAATGAGCATTTTAACGGAAAAAATAAAACCATCTGCTACATTGTCAATAAATACAAAAGCAAACGAATTAAATAAGAAAGGAATAAATGTCCTGTCTTATGCTGTAGGCGAGCCGGACTTTGATACACCCAAACACATAAAGGATGCAGCAATCGGCAAAATTTTAGAGGGAAAAACAAAATACACGCCAACAGGAGGAATTCCGGAATTAAAAGATGAAATATCAAAAAAATTTAAAACAGACAACAATATTTATTATTCTGCTGATGAAATTTTTGTTTCTGCAGGAGCAAAAATTACAATATACGAGGCATTACTTTCAGTCATAAATCCCGGAGACGAAGTAATAATTATAGAGCCATACTGGGTTTCATATCCTGAAATTGTTATTTTGTGCAGCGGAATTCCTAAATTTGTAAAGACAGATGAAAATTTTGAAATAGATGCCGACGAAATTGAAAAAAATATAAGCAGCAAAACAAAGGTGATAATCATAAATTCTCCGAGTAATCCGACAGGTGCCATAATTAACGAAAAAACCATGAAAAAGATTGCTGATATTGCAATAAAGCATAATATCCATATCATAAGCGACGAAATTTATGAAAAAATAACTTATGGAAATTTTAAACAATTTAGTATTGCATCACTTCCTGAAATGAAGGAACGAACAATTACGGTTAACGGATTTTCAAAGAGTTACGCGATGACAGGATGGCGATTAGGATATGTAGGGGCACCAAAGGATATTATAAATGAAATGAAAAAGGTTGAAATGCAAACCGTTTCCAGCATTCCTTATTTTATCCAGTATGCAGGTGTTGTTGCATTACAAAGCAGTCAGGATTGTGTTGAAGAAATGAGAAAAAAATTTGAGGAAAGAAGGGATTATGTTGTCCAAAGAGCGAAAGAAATTTTTTCCTGTAATGTTCCCGACGGTGCATTTTATATATTTCCGAATCATTCAAAATATGAAAATGACTCAATTAAATTTTCCGGATTTTTGCTTGAGAAAGCAAAGGTTGCCGTTGTGCCGGGAATTGCGTTCGGAAATAGTGGTGAAGGGCATATACGGATTAGTTATGCAACATCAATGGAAAATTTAAAAAAAGGATTTGATGCGATTGAAGATGCGTTAAAGGAATTTAAAAAATAAAAATTTGATGGCGTAATTGACAGGTGACCGTTGGTGCTCACTACCTATAAATAGAAAAAATTAAAAGCAATATTTTAAAAATTCCACTTAAAAGAAATCTTAAAATTTATGTATTGCTAAAAAAGTCACTTATTTTTTACGCCATCAAAGTCCAGCAAAATTTACCTTATTTAATTATTCGCCAATGATTTTATAACCATACCGTTTCCCTTCAAAAAATATTTCCATTTAAGAATAGATTTTAAAAATTTCAAAGGTCCGCGACCGAGATTTGAACCCGGGTCACAGGATCCACAGTCCCGTAGACTTGACCAAACTATCCTATCGCGGACACAGATATATAATTTTATTTATAAATTATTTATTACTTTATAAATTACATTTTCCTTTCAAAATATTTATAATAAATTATACTACCAATTTTTTCTTTATTCTACATTTCACATTCTTTTTACCCTTCAAAATTTCAATAGTATTTAAGAATTTAACCTCGCTTAACTCCTTTCTTAAAATTTCCTCGTCTTTAAAACAGGCAATATGCAGTTTTGCAATATTTAAATTTGTTGCTTTGCTTAATGCAATTGCAGAGGTCGTAATTCGCGGATTAATCTCAATCAGGTAAATTTTTTCGTTTTTAGTGTCAATCACAAAATCCATTCCGATATATCCCTTTAAATTTAAGTGTTTGCTTATGATTCCCGAATATTCAAAGACCTTTTTTCTTAATTTATTAAAAAACGGAACATAACTGCCATCATACTTCGCACATCTAACATTTTCTATATGTGTTTTTTCAAATTTCATAAGTTGCCTGTTCAAAGAAACAGGATAAACATCCCTGCCCGCAAATAAACAGACCGATGTGTGAATACCATTAACAAATTCCTGGACAATAAAATTTTCATTAAATTTTTGCCTTCCTGTTTTAGCAAAGGCCTTGTATGACTTATTGTCCTTAAAAACAAATGTGCTTTCGCATCCTGCTCCGTATATTGGCTTTATTATTATCGGAAAATTAAGCTCTTTCTTTTCAGTTACGAAATCAGGGAACTTCGTTGTTTTTGGTAAAGGGATTTTATTACTTAATTCTTTATATAAATTAAATTTATTCAGCGTTTTGTTAAGTGCATCTGCCGGTGAGATAAGGACTTTATTGAAATCTCTGTGTTGATTTAAAAAATCTGAAATTTTCAGTAATTCATAATTCGGTGCTATTAAAATCGTGTAGTCGGACTTACAGAGATTTTCTAAAATTTTTTCAGGTAAGTCCGAACCCGTGAAATTTTTAATTGTTTCTGCTTTAATTCCATCTTTTCTTAATCCTTTAATCATTAAATTTAACATTGCCCTTCCCTCTGCAATAAAATTTATATTGTTTAGTGCGGCGGCATATTCAAATACAAAGACATTCATTTTGGCGTTTGATAAAATTTTATAAAGCTTACTTTTTTCTTTTCCGAATGATTTTTCAAATTTGTTTGAAATCTCCAAACGAAGTGAAGTGATCTTTTTTTTCTAAAAAAGAAAAGTTCATTCCCAAATACAAAGACATTCATTTTGGATAAAATTTTGGCGTGAAATAATCATCAAAAAATGTAAAGGAATACTAATTTATAAATTTAAAAATTTAAACAAATTTTAATAATTATAATATCAAATTATTCATAAATTAGTTATTTGTAAATTAAAATGCAATATACGGGCATATCGGAAGACAGAATTGGCGTGGTCATCGGAAAAGATGGAGAAATAAAAAAGAAAATAGAGGATAAAACTCACACAAAAATTTTAATCTCCGGGACAGATGTAACAATTTTGGGCTCGCCATACTATGAAATGCTGGCACAGAATATAGTTGATGCAATAAATTTAGGGTTTAGTCCTGAAAAGGCATTGTTACTGACAAAGGATTACAAAGATTACTCTTTTGAGTTTATTCCTTTATCAGAAAAGAGATCCCCTCATATACGGGGGAGAGTTATAGGAACACAGAGAAGTGTCCTGAATACGATAGAAAAAATTTCAGAGTGCTATGTCAGTGTTGGAAAGGATGGCATCGGAATAATAGGAGATTATGAAGATGTTGAAGATGTAAGGGAGGCGATAGAAATGATCATTAATAATGGAAAATTCGGAACAGCGTACAGATTTCTTGAGAATAAAAAAAGGCAGCGTAAAGACGACTTAAATTTAAGGATGATAACCCCTGAAGAGGAACTTTAATTAAAAACTGTCAGCAATAAATTTTATGTATTCTTCAACAAGTCCTTTTGACGGAAAGAGTGTTATCTTTTTTATGTCTCTGACGATTTTATGAGATAAAAATTACCAATTTGGATATTGAAATTGATGATGAAACCGGAAAAAATTTAAATGTTTGAATTTTACAAATGGAAAATTTAGAATAAATTATGCCCTGCCAATTGTGAATTCACTTAATTCTTTTTGTCATTTTACTGATTATAACGGGGATTATTGTGCTAATTTCTACAACCGTTTAAAGACGAAGCAATCAATTGACTTTGTAACCAATTCTCATAGTATCTAAACTTGTTTAATTTCTCAAAAGGGCATTCTATGCCATCATTCTTTTTTATTATCTTTGATAGCCATTCTGCCATTGTGTTTTTTCAGGACAATTAACTTATTCAGAGTATCTTTTTATACCATATCAAAAATTTGTAAATTTTTGAGTATTCTAGAGTTGTTGCAAATTAAAAATTTTAAGAGTGAAAACTAATAAAATTTAAAGGTAAAAAAGTTATTTTGCAACATGTCTTCTATAAAAATACTGCAAGTATTTTTATAATAATCATAATTTTATGAATATTTTATGTTAGCACAGCAATCCGTTACGAAGATAAAAAATTTAAAAAATAAATTTCAGATAAAATGATTTTGGGCTTTTACGGGAATTCAAATTCGGGAAAAACGACATTGATAGAGAAGATATGCAGGGACTTAAAAAAGGAAAATTTAAAAATAACCTCACTTCGTTCGGATATTTCAAAATCTGATGATTTAAAAATAACCTCACTTCGTTCGGATATTTCAAAATCTGATTAACCTCACTTCGTTCGGATATTTCAAAATCTGATGATTTAAAAATAACCTCACTTCGTTCGGATATTTCAAAATCTGATGATTTAAAAATTGCGGTTATTAAGCATATTCCTCACAAAAATTTTTCCCTATATAATAAAACAAAAGATACTGGAAAATTTAAAAATTTAGGGGTTGATGTTGTTGCATTTTCTCCGGATGAAACGGCTTTTATACTTGGAGAGATGAATTTTAGCGATATGATTTCCAAATTAAAATCCATTGATAAATATGATGTAATTTTGGTTGAAGGACTAAAAAAACAGAATATTCCAAAGGTTAGAGTAGGAGATTGTCCAATAGAAAGTAATACGATAATTGATTATAAAATTGCAGGCGATTTAAAAATAATTTTAAAATGGATAAAAAACGAGATTCAAAAAGAGGAAAGGGAGCGGGAAGAAAAAAAGAAGCTTTTGGTGCAGATAATACAAGTGGAGAAAATAAGAACGACGAAGTTAAAAGGGATGGATGTAAGAACGACAAAGGCAAGAAAGATGAAGTAATTGTTATCGTGAATGGAAAAAGATTACCTGTGGGAAATTTTCCAAAAAAGATAATAAAAGAGGTTGTTTTTGCAATGGTATTTTCATTGAAAGGCGGAGAAGAAGCAGAAGAAATAGAAATAAAGATTACAAAATAAGAAAATCAAGAATTCATAAGAAAAATGATGGTTAATATGGTTGATATTTCAGAAAAGGACATTGTTGAAAGAATTGCAATTACTGAAGGAAAAATTTATCTGAAAAATGAAACAATAGAAAAAATTTTAAAAAAAGAAATCAAAAAAGGCGATGTATTAACAGTCGCAGAAATTTCAGCAATAAATGCGGTAAAAAATACTCCGAATTTAATTCTGTTGTGCCATCAGATTCCGATAGCAAATGTAGAAGTAAATTTTAAAATTGATGAAAAAGAAAACTCAATAACTGCAAGTGTTAAGGTTAAGGCAATTGCAAAAACAGGTGTTGAAATGGAAGCATTGACTGGAGTAACCATTGCATTGCTGACAATCTGGGATATGACAAAATACATAGAAAAGGACAATAAAGGACAATACAAAACAACAAGAATAAGTGATATTAAAGTTATTTTAAAATCAAAAGATTTTAAAATATAAGAGTAACAACGAGGTTATTGAAAAAACTAAAAAAGAAGAATAAAAAACTAAAAAAGAAGAATAAAAAACTAAAAAAGAAGAATAAAAAACTAAAAAAAGAAGAATAAAAAACAAGAATAAAAAAGGAATATAGTAAAATAAATTTACTAAAATATTCCTTTGATATTTCTTTTATTGTATTCGCGCTTTATATTTCATTTGCATTATACTTACCTCACATTCCCGGCATACCTCCTCCTCTTTTTGTTGATGCAATTACATCATCAATTCTTAAAATCATATCAACTGCTTCTGTTGCTGATTTCAATGCCTGAATTTTTACCTTTAACGGCTCTACAATATTTAGTTCATACATGTTATCAATTTTTCCTTCCACAACATTTACGCCGTAATCCTTTTTGCCTTCGCTAACATATTTCCTTAAATTTACCAGAGTATCAATTATATCCATTCCTGCACTCTCCGCAAGTGTTTTCGGAATATCTTCCAGTGCTTCGGCAAATTTTTTTATTGCTAATTGTTCCTTTCCACCCTGCATTACTGCAAATTTTCTTAATTCTTCCGCTGCTTCAATCTCAACGGCACCGCCTCCCGTTACTATCTTTTTCATCTC
>MTER01000097.1:4432-6158 GCA_002083985.1 Candidatus Altarchaeales archaeon A3 | reverse complement strand
GGAAAGAAACTGATTGAAGAAAAATGCAGTCGGACAAAATTAAATGTTTATGATTTTACAAAGAATGGAACTTTAAAAATTGAAAAAATTTCGGGAGGGTTAATCAAATAGACATAAAAGCAGTGATTTTAGATATCTGTGAAACATATAAAATGTCTTTATAGTTAACACCCCTGATAAATAAAGCAGTGAAAATTTTCATTTTTTCAAAATTTCTTTTGCAGCATTCGCTATATCCTTTGCAGTCATTTTATAATATTTATAAAGTTCATCATGAGTTCCTGACTGCCCAAAGCAATCATTTGTACCAATCCTTTTCATAATTGTTGGCTTCTTTTCAGATAAAATTTCTGCAACTGCACTTCCCAAACCACCTATAACGCTATGATCTTCAGCCGTAATAATTGCATTAGTTCTATTTGCTTCTTCCAATATTGCATTCTCATCAATTGGTTTTATTGAGGACATATTTATAACACCTGCTTCAATTCCTTCATTTTTTAAAATTTTACCCGCTTCTATCGCTTTACTTACCATAACTCCACATGCAATTATTGAAACATCACTTCCATCAATCAGTTTTACTGCCTTCCCTAATTCAAACTCATAGTCGTCATCAAAAATTTTCTGGACATTCTGTCTTACCAATCTTACATACATTGGCCCTTTCATCACCCCGTCAATTTCAACACTTTTTTTAATAACTTTTTTTGTTTCCGTTGCATCTGCAGGAACAATTACTTTCATACCTGGAATTACCCTCATTAATGCAATATCTTCCAGTGCCTGATGCGAATGCCCGTCTTCGCCCACACCCAAACCGCTGTGCGTAACAACAATCCGCACATTTAATTTATCATGAGCAATAATATTCCTGACCTGATCCCACGCCCTTCCGCTTCCGAAATATGCAAATGTGCTCGCAAAAACAATCTTTCCTGACATAGATAATCCGGCTGCAACATCCATCAAATTTTGCTCGGCAACTCCTACATCAAAAAATCTTTTCGGAAATTTTTCCTTAAATTTTTTTGTCCTTGTTGATTCCGACAAATCAGCATCCAGAACAACCACATTATTGAACTTTTCCCCTAAATTTACAAGCGTGTCTCCATAAGCACTTCTCACATCTTCCTGCACCCCCAAATTTTTCACATTTATCTGATAAAATTTCATTTTAAAATTTTTAATTCTTTATACTGTGAAATTTTACTTTCCGAAATTTTTATAGAGTTTACTTTTTTCCCTTTCCTGAATACCCTCTCTTTTTCTAAAAGAGAAAGGTCTATATTAGATTTCATTTTAAAATTTTACATAAATTTAACTCATATATACTCGTAATTATTCTATCGTAACAGCAGGTATTTTGTTTTTTATACAACAGACCTGTTGCAAAATAACTTTTCTACATTTGAATTCCTTTAAATTTTATTAATTTTAACCTCACTTCGTTCGGATATTTTAAAATCTTTGCGATTTTAAAATCACCTTTAAGATTTTTAATTTGCAACAACTCTAATATCTATATAATGCCACATCAGATGTCAATAATAATTTATCATCTTTTGGGGTTTCTATTAAGGATATGTCTGTAAATCCGTATTTTAGAAATTTGTCTTTTGATAAAATAATATCGTAACTATTCAGCCACTCAAAAAAATTACAGGTAAATTTTTAATTTTTACGCTCACTTCGTTCGTGTATTTCAAAAATTTCATTTTTGAAA
>MTER01000097.1:0-4421 GCA_002083985.1 Candidatus Altarchaeales archaeon A3 | reverse complement strand
AAATTTTCACAGGTAATTTAAAAATCCAATAGATTTTTAAAGATTAAAAACCTGCAGTTTTTAGTAATTTTTGCACCCTCTGAATAGTTACATAATATCTTTATTTACATACATCTCTTTTAATTGTTGCAATAAGCTTATTTTTGAATAACATATAAATCATAAAATTTTTTTCGTTTCGTTTTTTGACAAATTTGAGATTTCTGCCAAAACCTCCAAAGTGATAAAAATTTCTGATTTTTCTAAAAAATTCTTGTAACTATTCAACCTCCAAAAAAATTGTATGTAATTTTTTTGATACGCCTATTGAGGAATTAGATAAAAACTATTCTTTTGCAACAAGAGAATCTATTAATATTTTAAATAGGATGCTTGATTTTCTAAAAAACTAAAAGATCGTCCTAAAAAATTCACAAGCATATTTTATTTTTTAAATTCTTTCTTACAACAAGTTGAAAATCCTTAATATTGCACATTAATAATTTCATTTATTTTAAAATATATAAAATGAGAGTAAAAACTATGTTGGAAGACAGGGGAGTACTTGATGATGCGATAGTTGAATTTAAAAACTTGATGTTAACAGCTTTACTAGCAAAGGATCAGATTCCGTACTCAGTAACAAACTCCATAAAGGAAGCAAAAGATAACAAAGGTCGTCCTTTTTTAATCACGAGGGACACTAACTGGGCTACTTTGAATAACAAAACAGAAGGTGCATATGACGACGCAGATGACCCAACAAAGGTGTGGAAGATTTTTGTTAGTTTTTTTGTATTTGTTTTGAACTTGCTCAATATTAAGGGGCAAATCACTCGTAACCGTCAAAAAATCATGAATAACATCCACTCTTTATTGAGCATATTCTTTGTTTTTTATAAAATGAGCAATTACGAAATTTATTTACCTCAACTTATTGAGATATTACTAAATTTCTACTTTAAATTTCTAAATTAGAATCTATTTTAAATTTTTAAAATTTTCAATTAGTTCATAAGAATCGCCTTTAAATATTTCACTTCCTGCTGTGAGGATATCAGCTCCGTTTTCAATAATTTTTTTCGCATTTGTTAGCTTTATTCCTCCATCTGCTGCTATTTTCATTTTTAAATTTTCCTTTAAATTAGATTCATTAATCCCATTAACAACATTTCTCATTTCTTTTATTTTGTTAAAGACATCAGGAATGAATTCCTGTCCGCTGAATCCGGGATGAACGCTCATAATTAACAAGATATCTGGTTTTCCTTCAGTCAGCAATATATTTAATTCCTCTTTTGGCAGGTATGTCTCGGGATTTATCGCAATTCCCGCCTTAATTCCTAAATTTTTAATATCTTTTATTACTTCTATACATTTTTCAATATTTCTGTATGCCTCATAATGAAATGTAATAATATCCGCTCCCGCTTCATAAAAGGTATTTATATGATTGATGGGATTAATTATCATCAAATGCGTATCCAGTAAAATTTTTAAATTTAACTCTTTCAAAATATCTTTTATTGACCACATTATTTTTTGCCCGAAGGTTATATCCGGAACAAAAACGCCGTCCATCACATCAATATGTATCATATCCGTGTTCCTTATTCTTTTTATTTCCTCCTTCAGATTGGCAAAATTTGCAGATAAAAGTGATGCTGAAATTATTGGCATTTTTGAAATTTGGATTTAAATTTGTTTTAAAATTTATCAAAATTTATTTCCCAAAATTTATTCCATTTTGAAAATCTTATAGATTTTTAAAATCTCCGAACAGCAGCGAAGTGATCTTTTCTATATTTGTAAAAAATAAATTTTCAGAGTCAATATTCTGAGGATTCCCTAAAGCAATATCAAAGTTGCCAAATTTTTTGTTTTTCTTAAATATTATATCCTTATTTTTTTGGTCGTAGAATAAATGATAAGGAAATCCCATGTTTTTTATTGCATCATAATCATGTCCTGCATCATTCGGCACAAATCCGAGAATAACTGCTGAATTGAAAGTATATATGCGATGAGGATATTTAAAATTTATCATAAATTCGTCTCCTTTTTTCATATCAATAATTGTTTCTTTCTTCGCATCTTCATCAACCAGGACCAAAAATGCTCTCCCTCTTATTACTTTATAAATTTCGTTTCTGGGCGCGGTATGAATATGCCCGTAAGTCGGGAACATCTCGCCTGTAAAATTTTTCTCATTTAATATTCCGCCGTTCATTATCGTTACATCGCAGTTTATGCCGCTTTTCTTACATACCTCTTTAAACTCCTTCAAATCCGAAAGATGATAGACCTTATAAATTTCCCTGTTCTTTTTAATTTTATTGCTATGTAACAAAACATTATCGTCTTTCATCTTGCCGAGTTCTCTGTTCCATCCCTGTGTTTTAATGTCCAGATAGAAATTTTTACCCTTCTTTTTTATGTTTAAAATTTTTTCAATATCCATTTTAAATTTGGTAAATTTTACTTTAATAATTAAAAATACAAATTAAATTTCTGTTAAAATTTGGCTGATGATATATTTTCTGATTTCGTTTCTGCCCTTGCATATTATGTGATAATTTAATAAGTATCTCTCAGGCACTTTTTCAGCACATTATCAAGTTTATCAATATCGCCTTTAAATTTTTTATCAAATACTTCAATTTTTACCTCTTTTCTGCGCTCAACAATTGTTCGCAAAGCGTCTATTTTTTGGTCATCATCTTCTGTACCAAGAAACATTTCAGTGGCATCACCTTCTGAATCTATAAGGCATTCACGAATATGGGAAAATGATCCGCGATAGTATCTTTCCATATCAACCAGCATGTCAAGAAAGAGTTGTATGTTTTTTTTATCCATATCAATACGAAGTGTTAAAAAAAACACAGATAAATTTTGCTCAATATTTTTATCCTGCTGTATTGTGTTTAATTTATCCGCCAGTGGTTTTGTGAGCACACATAAATTTTTATACACGACTTCATTATCTGTGCCCTTATAATATTTGTCAATAAAAATATCAATGACTTCTTTAATATTATATAAAGTCAGGTAAATATAAAAGTCCTTTTTCTTTATTTTTTCTCCGTTTTCTATCGCTTTGATAAAAATTTCTTTCATCCTTTTTCTTTCCTTTTCTATTTCATCATCTTCTTTATTCTCCGTTTTTTTCTGTTCATCCATTCTTTCAATAAAATTTCCCACCATCCTTTTTAGTTTTTTTAGTTCTCTTTCTATTTCATCTGTTTCTGTTTCGTTCATTTTAGTGATCTTTTAGCAAAATATTCAAAAAGGGTTGATTGATTAATCCACTTTGTCTTTTTTATTTCCTGCTCATCCATTGTTATAAAAAAATTTAGTATCCCATGTGTAAGGCGATTATTGAGGAGCATCCAATCGTAGTCCCCGCGAACATCCGGCTTTCTTAAAAAAGTATATGCAAAATTTACTTCCGGTGTTTTATTAACGGACTGATATTTATCGCGAAGGAAGTCCCGGACATCATCCTCATCGGGAAATCTGTCCGCATCGTCCTTTCTAATGCCAAGTATGTGATAAAAGGTCTCTTTTTTAGGCGGAAGGTAATTCCTCCATTCGGAATACCTTTGTGTCAGGATACTCCATTTATTTAGTCGTTTGTGTATGTTGTCTGCATAATTAAACGCCCGCTCGTCTTTAAAATTGACAGCATAAGTTGTTAAATATAAAAATAAAGTCCCGCATTTTCTCCATTCGCTATGTTCAATATTATCCTCAATTCCGTGAATTAGTAATTCAACTGACTTGTCTGATTTTATGCCTGTCAGAACATAAGCAGCATTTATGCTCTCCTCTTTATTTTCATTCATTATTTTTTCTATAAAAGGAATTGCTATTTCTTTATATCCCATCAGAGCGTCTCCTGCAATTAAGGATATTTCGTCTTTGCTGCGCAAAATGTCAAAAAGAGACAGAATGATGCTTTCATCTTTGATATTGCCCAAAATATAAGCTGCTGTTGATAATATTCCTGATTTTTTCTTTCTTCTTTTATCTTTAATAAATTTAAGTAAGTGAGGTACAGACGGTTTTCCTATTTTAATTAATCGCTCTGCTATCGGATAATTTATTATTTTTAATTTATCATAATCCTTTTCTTTATCTTCATTGCAGGTATGATCACAATAATCATAGTCCCTGCACTCCTTTTCAAGTAATTTAATAAGGGCTTTTATTTCTGTTTCTTCTGATGATTCTTTTGATGTAACTTCATTAATGTCCTTCTTTTTTGGATTAAATAATGTGCTGTCTGTGTATGCTCCTCTCGGATCGTGTAATGTGCAAAATTTATATGCGTAAGTTCCTGGTGTGCGGCAATAAATACATCCGATTACCTCTTTGCATATTGAGCATACACGAATTTCCGCTTTAACTTTATTTTCCGGAATTTCCCTGCCGCAATT
>MTER01000096.1 GCA_002083985.1 Candidatus Altarchaeales archaeon A3 | reverse complement strand
AAAATTTTAAATAATAAAATTTTAAATAACCACATCGGAATTTTTTCAAGTGCTTTAAATTCAACAGTAATCAGCAATGTTGTTTGTAGCAATATGGTATTAGATTTTAATTTCTCCGAGTGGCTTTCAAACTATGGAGAAAATAATACCTGTGATAATCCTGGTAGATGGAATGATGCTAGTAAAAGTGGATGTACAAATAGATGTCAAATAAATAAAGCAACCGACATCTTTGATGTTGTTGAAATACTTGAATATTTAAGCGGAGATAAAAATTTCACTGACTTGAGCAATCATGTGAAACCAACATATTATAAATTTGTTAATGAAAGCGATGATATAAACCTATTTGATGCATTTGCTTTAATTAATAAAATTGTTACTGAAAGATGAACTTAAAATTTATTTTTTAAATTTTTAGTAACTATTCGTCCATCAAAAAATTACAAGTAAATTTTTGATTTTTTGTTTTTGTTTGTTTTTTTGAAATTTTTACAGATAATGGAAAAAGGATGAAAATTTTATAAGATTTTACAAAATATAATTCTGCTTTTCTTTTTCCTTCTCACTCATATTCTTATCAATATTCTGATAATATTCAGCTACATTCTTCGGAATTGACGGGGCAATCTTTTTAATTGCATCTTCAAAATGTTTCATACCTACGCTATTTGCATTTATATTTTCTCTCAAAGCATTTAGACCCGCTTCTCTGCATAAATTTTCAATATCTGCTCCTGTAAAACCATCCGCCTTTTCATTCAGTAAATCAATATTTATATCATTTGCAAGCGGCATTCTTTTTGTATGAACATTAAATATACTTTTTCTTGCTTCTTTATCAGGAAGATGCACTAAAATTTTTGCCCCCAATCTTCCCGGACGGAGTAGTGCGGGATCTATTATATCCAACCTGTTTGTTGCTGCTATAACGAAAACCTCATCTAATGGTTTCATTCCGTCAAGTTCTGTTAAAAGCTGATTTACAATAGTTCTTGGTGTGCCACTAGATAACGCATCTGATGTTCTAACAGATGCCATTGCATCAAATTCATCAAAGAAAATTATACACGGAGAAGATTGTCTTGCCTTCTTAAAAATTTCCCTAATGCCTTTTTCTGTTTCTCCAATCCACATTGAAAGTAATTCCGGGCCGTTTATAACTATAAAATTTGCTTCGCTTTCCGTTGCTACTGCCTTTGCGAGCATCGTTTTTCCGGTCCCTGGAGGGCCATAAAGTATGATTCCTTTCGGAGGGCTTATTCCGATGTTTTTAAATGATTCGGGATGTGTCAGCGGCCATTCTGCCATTTCCATTAGTCGTTGCTTTATATCTCTCAACCCTCCGATATCGCTCCATTTTATATTGGGTTTTTCAATCAGCACCTCTCTCAATACAGACGGCTGAACATTTTTCATTGCATCAAGAAAGTCCTCTTTTTCTATATTTAGGTCATTCAATATATCTATCGGAATTTCAAAACTTGTTTTTGTTTCCGTGTCAATTTTTTGAAGTACTCCTGACCTTCTTAATGCTGCCATTGCTGCCTCTCTGCACAACGCTGCAATGTCCGCTCCCACAAAACCATGAATTGTTCTTGCTACCTCATCCAAATCAAGATTTTTTGACAGAGGCATACCTCTTGTATGAATGGTTAAAATTTCTTTTCTTCCGGCAGTGTCGGGCACGGAAAATTCTATTTCCCGGTCAAATCTTCCGGATCTTCTTAATGCAGAATCAATATCATTTTGCCGGTTAGTTGCTCCGATGACCACTATATTATTTCTTGTGGCTAATCCGTCCATTAATGTTAAAAGTTGTGCAACAACCCTTTTTTCAACCTCCCCTCTTACGACTTCCCGCTTTGGAGCTATGCTGTCTATCTCGTCTATAAAAATTATTGAAGGTGCTTTTTCATCTGCTTCTTTAAAAATATCCCTTAATTTCCTTTCTGACTCGCCATAATACTTATCAATTATTTCAGGGCCATTTAGACATATAAAATTGGCATTTGTTTCATTGGCAATTGCCCTGGCGAGCAATGTTTTTCCGCTTCCGGGAGGGCCATAAAATAAAATTCCTCTCGGAGGGTCAATTCCCAGTCGTTTAAACACTTCGGGATATTTAAGCGGAAGTTCTATCATCTCTCTTATCTTTCGGGTTATGTTCTTTAGGCCGCCAAGATCTTCATAAGATACGCCTTTCACAGCACCTTTTTCCTTCAGCAAATATGCTTTTGAATCATGAGTGATTTCTACGATTGTATATTCCGAACACATAACAAAACCCTGCGGAATAATTTTTACAACGACAAGGTTTTTCCATACGCCCAAACCCATGGATATCGGCAGCAAGTCCCCCTCTCCTAACGGAATTCCCGTATTTTGCAGATGCTGTTTAATTAAATTTGTTGCATTTTTTGAAAATGTCTCATTACTTTTTACTGGTGCAATTATTATGTGCTCAGCATCTTTTATATCTGCTTTTGAAAGAGCAACTTTTTCGCCGATAGAAACGCCTGTATTTCTCCTGACCCACCCATCCATTCTTATAATTTGCTTTCCATAATCGTCGTAATGTAATGGTAAGGCAATTGCTACGGAAGAATATTTGCCAGTTATCATAACTGCATTGCCTGAGATAATATTGAGGAATTTCATTGTAGTATCATCTATTCTAACCTTACCCCTTCCAACATCACCTGTCATTGCTTCTTCAACAATCAATTGTATTTTTATTTTTTCTTCGTCCATTTTAAAATTTTGGAGGGTATTAACTTTATGCACTTAATATCAGCCATAAATTAATCTTTTCAAAATAAATTTTAGGTCTATTTGGTTAACACTCTCAAATTTTTTATATTATCTTAATTTCCTTTAAGACATCCTTAATTTTTCCTTTTGACGCATCTGACACCTCAACCAAAGGTAACCTTAAATTTCCAGCATTCATTCCGGATTTCCCACTTTCCTTTAAAACATTCATTGCATATTTTATCGGAGCAGGATTTGTTTCAATAAACATGGTTTTTGTTAAATTTAACAACCCATAATGTATTTCTCTCGCCTTTTCAAAATTTCCTGATAAGCAGTAATCCGTTAATGTTTTTACTTCTTTTGGCATTATGTTTGAAACAACTGAAATCACACCTTTTCCACCTAATGCAATTATCGGCAAAGTCCATGCGTCATCTCCCGAAAGAAGGATAAAATTTTGAGCATTCCTTAATTTCAGTTTGTTTATTATTCCGGATATTTGATCTAAATCACCCGATGCCTCTTTAACACCTATAATGCCTTTAATCTGACTTAATCTGAGCGTTGTATCGGCGTCTATGTTAACTCCTGTTCTTGATTTAATATTGTAGGGAATTAAAGGAATATCAACTGTTTCTGCTATCTTCTTATAGTGCTGATAAATTCCCTCCTGTGTTGGCTTATTGTAGTATGGACTGATTAATAAACATGCATCCGCTCCAGCATCCTTTGCATGTTTTGTTAATTCAATTGCCTCAATAGTGTTATTTGAGCCGGTTCCGGCAATTACTTTAATTTTTCCATTTGTTTCGTCAACTACCGTATCAATAACCTTTTCATGTTCTTCTATAGAAAGTGTTGCTGCCTCTCCAGTTGTGCCACATGGAACAACACCATTGATGCCATTATCAATCTGAAATCTTATATTTTCTCTTAATCCATCATAATCAACCTCTAAATTTTTTTTGAAGGGAGTTACAATTGCAGTATAGCATCCCGTAATATTCATTTTAAATGGTTTAAATTTTAAATTTTAATTTTGTTGAGAAATTATGATTATTGCATAAAATTTATATTTATGTATGGAAATTTAATTTAAAAATAAAATGGATGCTCTTATACTTATTTTTGTTGAGATTATGCGGAAAACTAAATTTTTCACAATTTCAAAAACGAAGTTTTTTAAATCTCCGAGTGAAACGAGGTGAAACTACAACAAAGGGAATAATCTAATCATTTTAAAATCGCAAAGATTTTAAAATCTCCGAACAACAGGGAGGTAAATAAAAATTAACATAGGAGCGTTACCGTTTTGATGAAGATTCAGGAAATGTACCTGAGCTTGATGGTATGGAGGATTATTTTGCTCATATTTTTATAAATAAAATCGTAATTAACCAATAAAATAAAATTAATAACAATAGACATGTTGCAAAATAACTTTTTCACCTTTAAAATTTTTAATTTGCACCTTTAAAATTTTTAATTTGCAACAACTCTAATATTTATAAAATCATGGGCACAAAAAGTAGGATGGTTCCGGATATTGTGAAAGTAGGGAACAAAGGACAGTTAGTAATTCCCACAAAGTTAAGGGAGGTGATCATTAATGAGGATAGTGTTTTTGTAGTAAGCCATCCAAAGAAGGATTTATTGCTTTTGAAGAAAATTGAAAGTTCAACGCTTCATGACGATGTTGCAACTCTAAAAGAGGCAGGACTTACGCAATTCACCTTGTAAAAGGACTTAAAAAATAAGAATTTGTATCTGTTTTGCGTAAGTCCTAAATGAATTATGTGCTCAAGAAGTATTTATAAGAAAAAGACAAACAAAATAAAATGGAAAATACAACTAAATTTTCAGATGAACAAATAACTGAATCATGGGATAAATCAAAAATCTTTGAAAGTAATAAAATAACAAATTCTCTTAAAGAGTTAGAAAAAGCATAGAAAGAAATCGAATCAAGAAAATGTAGGTCATATTCTAAGAAGGAATTTCTTAATGAGCTTGAAAAAGTGTAAAAGTAAATTTTTAGTAACTATTCGGCCACCTCAAAAATCAATAGTAAATTTTTGTATTTTTTGGAATTTTCAGAGGTAATTTAAAAATCCAATAGATTTTTAAAGATTAAAAACCTGCAGTTTTTAGTAATTTTTGTAACATCTGAATAGTTACAATTTTTATAAGAAATCCGCAAGAAAGCTATTAAGAAATTAAATATTAAAAACATAATTTGAATATATGACTAAATTTTTGAGATATTAGGTTTATAAATACTTTCAGTTGTTATATTTTACATATTATATGGATTAAAATGACTCGTGGTGAACTATTAAGGAAACTATTCAAAAGTTATGTGTCAAATGACGATCATAGTTTTAGATCTGTTGCTTTAGAGATAATCGCAGAAGAGCAACAAAAGCAAAATCACGCATTAGCCAGAGATTTGATGGAATTGCTCGAAACGCAAACACCTTTGCCAAAGAAAATAAATAATTCGGGATTCTTCGAAATACCTAAAGAAAAGCAACAACAATTTCAACTAGTAGAATTAAAACAACCAATTCATGGATTAACTGATATTATACTAAAAGACAAAACCATAGAGCAAATAAACAGGATAATATTAGAATATAATAAACTTGAAGTTCTAAAGATACATGGATTAAAACCAAAGAAAAGAATTCTTCTATGTGGACCTTCCGGATGCGGAAAAAGTTTATCTGCGGAGGTTATTGCAACTGAACTAAAACTGCCTCTACTTTATACTAGATTTGATGCAATTATTTCTTCCTATTTAGGAGAAACAGCAACCAATCTTAGAAAGGTTTTTGACTACGCAAAATCAGGAAGGTGGGTAATATTATTTGATGAGTTTGATAGCATAGGTAAGAGTAGAAATTCGCCCCAAGATCATGGAGAGATGCAAAGAGTAGTAAATAGTTTCTTACAAATAATAGATAATTTTGAGGGAGATAGTATAATTATTGCTGCAACAAATAATCCATCAATATTGGACTCTGCTTTGTGGAGACGGTTTGACGAGATTATCATTTTTGAAAAACCGAACTTACGGGAAATTAAGCATTTGTTGTGTTTGAAATTGAAAAATTTTCCAACGGATAAAGTAAATATTAATGAAATTTCAAAGAAAGTTCAAGGACTTTCATACGCTGAAATTGAATGGGTATGTCTTGATGCAATAAAAACAGCAATACTTGAAGACAAAGACGCAGTCAATCAGGATATTTTACTGACCTCAATTGAGAAACAAAAAAATAGGAAAATTATTCAAAATACAAAAACTATATTTAAATAGAAAGAATAACTATGTCTCAACTACAGCATTTACAATTAAGAAA
>MTER01000095.1 GCA_002083985.1 Candidatus Altarchaeales archaeon A3 | reverse complement strand
GTCAATGTTCTTTTTTATGTCCATTTTTAAACTTTAAATTTATGCAACTATTCAGCCACTCAAAAAATTACATGTAAATTTTTAATTTTTTTTGAAATTTTCACAGGTAATTTAAAAATCCAATAGATTTTTAAGGATTAAAAACCTGCAGTTTTTAATAATTTTTGTAACCTCTGAATAGTTACAATAAATTTTCATTTAATTATATTTCCTTTTCCATCGCAAATTTCAGCAACATTAAATTTTGTAGCAATACCCATCTTAATAATAGCAACATAAGTTCCATCATTCATCTTTTTCTTTACATCTTCCTTCATCTCATCACCAATTGAGTAGGAATCAAGATATATATCAATATCCTTTATTTCATCCTTTGATTTAACATCCAATATTGTCCAATCATATTCATCAACTATTTCTTTATTTGCATCAATTATAATTTTCCTTGCAGCATCAGTAGCATAGGGCTTCAATATTTCGTTTTTAAAATTTTCAAATTCTTCTGCATTCAAATTTTTTATATCTAAAATATCTTCCGCATCTAATCCGTATTCGTCTGCGTTCTTTAATAAATCATCTTTTGTAAAATTTTTCAAAATTTCTTCTGTTTCGTTTTCAATCAATTCATCATTTTCACCTACTGCTTTGAGAGTTATTGTCTTTAATTCAATAATTTTCCAGCCATATTCTGTCTTAATGTTATCTTTCACTATACTTTTATAGTCAGTTGTATCATTTACTTCTTTATTTTTATCATTTTCCATACAGCCTGAAATCAAAACGAGCACTAAAACAATTCCGACGACACCTGCTGCAAATACCAAAGATAAATTTTTTTGTTCCATTTTATAATATTTTACATTTAAAAATTTAAGTTATAGATTAAAATTTAAATTACATTTTAAATATCCTGCTCCTCATATATGCCTCTTTTCTTTGTTCAGCTTCCAATGTTTCCTTTTCCTGCTTTATTTTTTCTTTTTGATATGTTGCCTCATTGAGCAGTTGAATTAAAATTTTCTCCTTTAAATCGGAAATTATTGACATCAAATTTACCGCAGCATCATAAGCATTGGTTCTGTTGCTGAAATAATTATGAATTTCCTGGTCAGCAATATTCTTTGTAGACATATAATGATAATGGTCGCTTGTAAGCAAATATCTCCAGATTTTTTTAAATTTGAGCTTTGCCGCTTCGTCAGAAATTTTGTCAATTAAATAGGCAATCCGCTGAACTTCCGAAAAGCACAACAGCTGATTATGATTTCCAAGCCACGCACTATGATCTCTCTCGGCATCAGCCCACGAAATCGTTTTATCCCACGGAACATCAATTATATTATCTTCTTTCTGATTAGTGCCTTTATATCTTTCAATTGCATCATTTGGAGTTAAAAAGTCCATATTTTCATGCTTTAAAATTTCATCCGGCAAAAATTTAAGAAATTCAAATATTCCTGTTTCTTCCCACTGATGCTCTCCGAATGTCTCATAATCCATACATAAATTTATAACATCTCCTTCACTGGCAGAAAGCCATCCCGCATATTTATCAGCTGTCAATGGAAATTCATTCCAGTTTCTCCATGAAAATCTGAATGCAATATCATCGCTCAGTTTATAATTTTTCAGGAAGACTGCAAGGTTTGACTTGTTTGAGTCCCCTGATTTTGCACCATAAATAAAATTCGGACTTTTCCCGTTTAATATTCTTTCAATACCTTCCGTAAAAATTCCAGCATATCCTAAATTTTCCACTTCTTTTGCAATTTCATTATTGTAAAGTAATTCCGTATTTCTGAACACCTTCGGAGAAAAATTTAAAATTTCCTTCATTGCATCCCTGTGTAATTTTATCTGCTCTCTAAACTCGCTTTTATCGGCAAAAAGTCCTGATAAACTATGATAGTATGTCTCATCAAGAAATTCTACGCAACCGCTTTCTGCCATCAGCTTAAATGTCTCAATTAAGTCCTTATCATACTTTTCACATTGTTCAAGCCATGTTCCTGTTATTGAAAATGCAATCTTAAATCGCTTATTCTGATTTTTAAATTTATCTATCAAACCAAGCAAAATTTTGTTTGTCGGCCAGTAACACTTCTTTGCTACCTTTTCAAAAATCTTTTTGTTTTCATCGTCGTCGTAATAAAATTTCTCCAGATTTTCCACATTTTCATTTCTGACACTGTCAGGCCAAAACCATTTCAGTCGTCTCGGCTGATGAACCTCAAAATAAAATACTATTGATGCCATTTTAATTAAAATATATGAATGAAACGAATTTATTTTAAATTTATATATAAAATTTATAATAAAAGAATAATAAAGGAATAAAATTTATTTCACCATTTTAATATGTTCATTATAAAATTCGGCGGAAGTTTAAGCAAGAACCCAAATGCAATAAGGAAAATCTTTGAAATTCTGGAATAAATATCTTTAAATCATAAATTATTGTCCTTATAAAATCTTTTGTATTTGTTTAGATAATTGGATTTTACTGAAAACTACGAGTTTTCAATCTTTTAAAATTTGAAATTTTAAAATGAACGCAAAGCGAACTTATATTTGATTTTGTAGTTATTTTTTCACATTTTTCACACTTAATTTTTTAAGCAGATAAACAAATAAAATCTTTTTATGTTTAAATTTTAATTAATAAGTAATACTTACTAAAATGGAGATAGTAACGGTCTCAAGCAGAGGGCAGCTGGTAATCCCCAAGGATATAAGAGATATATTGGGCATTAAGAATAAAGACAAATTCTTTGTTATGCAGAAAGACGACAGCATATTGTTGAAAAGAATGGATCAGAATGAGATTAAAAAAGGAATGCTTAAACTTATGGATTACTTTTCAGAGAAATTTAACGAAGAAGGGATAACAAGAGAGGATGTGGAAAATGAAATCAGGGCATACAGAGAAGAAAAGAGAAAATTAAAATCACCTCACTCCGTTCGGAGATTTAAAAGAGGAACTTTTAAATGAGAATTGTACTGGATACAAATACTTTAATTTCTGCTCTGGGATGGAAAGGTGGCAACGAATGGCAATTACTACAAAAATGTATTCGGCAGGATAATAAATTGGTCCTGAGCAAGTCAATTATAGAGGAATTTACAGATGTTATTCACAGGGAAAAATTTGGTTTCATTCTAACAGAAAAGAAAGAGGAATTTATTGAATATTTAACTGAAATTTCAGATGTGGTCAAACCAGTCAGGAAAGTAAAGGTAATTAAGGATGATCCGGATGACGATAAAATATTGGAGTGTGCTTTATGCAGCAAAGCCGACTACATTGTCTCAGGGGACGATCATTTATTGGATTTGAAAGAATATAAAGGCATCAAAATAGTCCGCACCCGGAAGATGCTTGAGATTTTAATATAAAAATTTTATTGAAGTCAGCAAAATATGTTCATTATAAAATTCGGCGGAAGTTTAAGCAAAAATCCTGAAACAATAAGAAAAATCTTTGAAATTCTGGAAGAAATATCTTTAAATTATAAATTTATTGTTCTTCCCGGAGGAGGGGAATTTGCCGACCTTGTATTAAAATATTATGAAACCCATAATTTAAATTTAAAAATTTCAAATGATGCGTGTATTCTGGCAATGGATATTGTTGGCTTAATGCTCTCAAATTTTACAAAAATCAAGACAGGTTATGAATTAAAATCAAATACAATATTTTTGCCATCCCGCTTGTTGATTGATAGCAATCTAGAAATTTCAAATGAAATTACTTCGGACAGCATAGCTGTTTATATTGCCGATAAAGTTGATGCGGAAACCGTAATTCTGCTTAAAAGTGTTGACGGAATTTTTGTTGAGGGAAAAACGCAATGAAATTTCAGCAAAAGAACTTGAAAAAATCAAAAGTGATGTTGTTGATTCCGCTTTACCGAAATTTATTGAAAAGTATAAAAAAGTTGCTTATATTATTAACGGAAATTTTCCGGAACGACTAAAAAAATTGATTGAAGAAAAGGAGAGAATTCACACAAAAATTTATTTTTAAAATTTCATAACCTCGCTTACGCCCGGATATTTCAAAAACTTCGTTTTTGAAATTACATTACCACAATCTAGGATAAACATCTCTTTCCATTATTACCCTCTCTATATCCACAATTTCGCCTTTATCCATTCTCTCAATTTCTTCCGATGTTCTTAATGACTTACCAATTGCAACAAGTTCATTCTTTAAAGACATTATTGCTATGTCATCGTTTTGTTTGATGCCTTTTTCAAATTTTGTAATTCCGGGAATCTTTAAGTCAGCACCATAGCAAACCGCATTAACAGCAGAATCCTTTACCCAGATTTTCTTAACCCCGTCGCAGACCTCTTCAACTGGCCGGATAATATTTCTTAAATATTTTTCATCCCCTGTTTCTTTCCAGATTTCAAAAGCGTCCTTCAGGTCCTGTAAATACACACATGAATTCTCATCAAAAATCCCGGATCTTGTCCGCCTCAACTCAGCCATTACAGCATCTATCCCGAGCATTAATCCGATATCCTTGCACAAAACCCTTATATATGTTCCGGCTTCGCATCCGACTCTGAACAATATATTCATCCTACCGTCATCTATCTCCAGAAATTTCATAAAATACACAGTTCTGTTCCTGATTCTTCTGGAAACCGCTGCTTCTAACGGCGGCTTCTGATAAATTTCCCCAGTAAAATATTCAAATAAACGCTCTACTTTTTTCTTTTCTACCGGCTTGCTAAAATTTATTATTCCTATATATTCTTTATTTACAGATGTAATAATCCGCTCTATTTTTGTTGAATTCTGAGGTAATATTGTAAGCATCCCTGTTACATGCGGATCTAATGTTCCACCGTGTCCAACCTTTTTTAAGCCCAACATCTGTTTAACCCAATATGAAATCTGGTGTGAAGTTGGCCCCTTCACTTTGTCTATATTCACAATTCCATAAATTATATAGTCTGAAATTTTTCTGTTCTCCGGCTCGCATCCGTATCTCGGATCAGTATCACATTCATGTTTTACTATAATGTCCTCTTCTTTTACGCTAAATTTCATTTGAATTAAGTTATATTATAAAAATTAAATTATAAAAATTAAATTATAAAAATTATACTACAAAAGTTTTAAATTTTTGGTTATTTTGTCAATCTTTTCTTCTTCGTCTGGACCTATTCCGACACAAGTAATTGTGCCCGGCGGAATTTCGGTTAAGCCAGCATCCTGAATTAATGATGTTGCCATAGATGAATTTTTACTCTTTTGATAAATTTCAAGCAAATCATTAACACATTCGCATTTCACGACAACCTTTTTCTGCCCTTCCATAATCCACTGCTTTTTAAATTTTGAAATTTCTGCCGATGAAATTGCTGCATGTGCTACCTGTGCAGCTAACTTCCCCCTACTCAATTTTTTTAAGTCATTTCGGACAACAATTACCTGTTTCAGCATTTTTATATATCTTTATATAACTTATACTACATAGTGCGATTTAAACTGGGTCACCTGTGCAGCAAGATTGCCTTTGCCGTTTCCATACTACATCACCTCAAATTTACGTTCGGAGATTTTCAAACAAGTTTGAAAATAGTGCGATTTAAACAATTTTATCCCACAACAATCTCAACATCCGTATGCAATAAATTTGAAACGATTTTTTTTATGGAATGTAAGTCCATCTTTAACTTATCCACATCATTCTTGTTTATTGTAATCTTTTTTATAACCCTTCCGTCTGCCAGGTATAACCTGCTCGTAGATACAATGTTTGCAGGAAAGATTAAGGTATATATCATTTCTTCTGCTGAACTCGCACCCATAATCTTTATGTGCGTTCCGACCGATTCCTCCATTTTTCTTAAATTTTCTCCTCCTGGACCAATAATTTTACCTATATCTTCTTTTTGCGTCAATACAACGACAAAATCGCCCACATCAACCGCCTTTTCAAATCCGAACTCCCCCTTTCCAAAATCATACATCATCTGAGCAATTTTCACATCCAATTCCGAAATTTCCTCGTTCTTTAACTTCGTTTCACACGATGCACACAAAACCTTTGTTTTTGCACATATATTACATATCGGCAACATTTTTGTTTTACTTTATCTGAATTTGTTAAATTTTATATTAAATTTTTTGTAAATATAATTAGAAGCAGGAATAAAAATAAAAAACAATGAATGCAAAAATTTTACTTGTCTTTGAAATAGTGATTTGTCTTTTTCCTTAGGTCTACAGGGAAAATTTTTAAAAAGTAATAATTATAACTCCTGATGAATTATACAATCAGGCAAATGAATTAGATAATTTTTACAACCAGACCATTCCGGCAGAAATTTATAAAGTCAGCGAATTTGAAAATTTTTAGGAGTTGGATGTAAATTTTATCTGCTACAATGATGATTTGCTGTGTAAATAAAAGTGGATGAAAAATTTGGTAGCATCCCAACTTATTAATTAAATGATGGTGTAAAAATAGGTGACTTTTTTTCGCAGTACATAAATTTTAAGATTTCTTTTAAGCGGAATTTTTAAAATATTGCTTTTAATTTTTTTCTATTTATAAAAGTGAGTACTAACGGTCACCTATTAATTAAGTCATCAAATAATTAATATCTTGTTGTTAATTTGTTTTGCATTTTTTGTGTTTGTTTTTTTATAAAAAGAGCTGTTACAAAATAAATTTACCTGACTTATTGAGAAGTTACAAATAAAACACCAAAAAACTAATTTTTATATGATTAAATTTTTCAAAACGCAAAACTTGAGTAATAAAAATATCCTAGTGTCAAAATGGCATTGTATTTTTGATGCAGTAACAATTAAAAATTTACTCTTTATAAGATGATGTAATTTTAGCAAACATATATTACAAGGTTATCTCAAAAAGAGTAAAAATCACAAGCATATCTTGACATAGGGGTAAAAATATTAAAGGCTAGTTAAGATCGGCGATTGTGAACAATTTATGTTTGAGTAGCTAAACAAATACATTGTTTTTAAATTCAGGATTTTAATATATAACAAATCAGAAAACTAAATGATTTTTTTTAAAAATTTAAAACACTCTTAAAAATGGTTAAGATATATGAAGCACTTCTCGCAGCAAATGTGGTAATATTTACATTAAGCGCGCTCATTAATTTTGATGCGGCATTCGGACTAATTCCTGCAGCGGTTTTGCAGGGTGAAATCTGGCGACTAATTACAAGTATGTTTTTGCACGGGGGATTTGGACATATAATAATGAATATGCTCGCTTTATACTTTTTCGGGATGATTTTAGAGCCGATGATTGGAAGTAGGAAATTTTTGGCTGTGTATCTTATCGGAGGAATTGCCGGCGGGCTTTGCGTTGTGCTATTTTCATTCTTTCCTCTTTCAGTTATTCCTGGATTAGGAATAAATCCAAATAGCATTGTAATTGGTGCTTCAGGAGCAATATTTGCAATCGGAACAGTTTTGGCATTACTTGCTCCGAATTTAAGAGTTGGCTTTTTGTTTTTGCCAATAAGCACAACATTGCTTTATTCAATAATTTTGTGGTTCGTAATTCTGACATTAATTTCATTGGGAGGCGCACATATTGCAAATGCAGGTCATTTGGGAGGAATTATTGGAGGAATAATTATAGGAAAATTTTTGATGAAACATGAAAGAGAGATGGAATTTTATTAAACTCAAAATTTAAAATTTTTTAAAATTTCATCACAACACTTAACCTCGTCTGTCTTTCATTGCTTTTAAAATAATTCTTTTGCTTTTAAAACTTCTCTTCTTGCACCATCAATTTTTTCAATTTGTGTACATAAAACTCTTAAATTATAATGTACTTCAGCAAGATTTGGATTTATTCTTATTGCTTCTCTATATTCTTTCTCTGCTTCTTCATAGCGGTTTAAATTTTGCAATAAATTTCCTAAATTATTGAGGGTGTAAAAAATAAGTGACTTTTTTTCGCAATACATAAATTTTAAGATTTCTTTTAAGTGGAATTTTTAAAATATTGCTTTTAATTTTTTTCGATTTATATGAGTAAGCACCAACGGTCACCTGTTAATTACGCCATCAAAAATTTAAATGCTCAAATTTAAAATTTAGAGAGTGTTAACCAAATAGAGATAAAAACGATTAAAAACTTCTATTGACATATTATAAAATCTCCATATAGTTGACACTCCAAAAATTTAATATCTATTTAAAATACGTATTATTGTTGGAATTACTGGAGCAAGTAGGGCAATACTTGCCAGACGATTTTTAGAAATGAGATTTTTCTTTTAAAAAAAGTAACTATT
>MTER01000094.1 GCA_002083985.1 Candidatus Altarchaeales archaeon A3 | reverse complement strand
TTTACATTTAAATTATTTCTGTGAAAATTAAAGATATATGATGTGAAAATGTTGTTAATATGTCTGATAGATTGATTACAGAATGAAATTCAAAAAATATAAAATTTTATGACCTTTCTTTTATAATAAACAATATGCAAGTTCAAGAAGTATCTGAATGGGTAGATAAATGCAATAAAGAGGACGAATTTTTTGATTTAGAAAGAAAGATAGAAACTACAATAAGTCAAAAAAATTTTCTAACAAAAGAGGACATCATAGAGGTAGTAAAATGGAAATTTCATACTGGTTTAGAAAGGAAGGGGACAATAATACTTAATTTTATTGAACAGATGGATGATTGTGAAATAAAGAAGATTACTCAGGAAGCATTTGAAATTGAAGAAGAAAGCAAAAAAATAAAAAAATTATGTAAAATTAAAGGAATAGGAATATCATTAGCAAGTTGTATTTTATCATTTCACAATCCGGAAAAATATTGTATTTTTAACACTCCTACATATAACGAAACTTTTAAAATAGAAACAAGACCAGATAACCTATTTTTAAACCCGAAATATTACCTAAATATGTTAAATGAATTAAGAAAATTTTCTGAAAAATATAATTTGAGGGTTAAAGATGTGGGAAAGGCTCTTTTCAAAAAGAATTGCGTGGAAAGCAAATCAAATAATAATCATAGAATAAAAGATATTTCTCAGGATGAGCGGCCCAGAGAAAAATTAGAAAGACTCGGTTCTGATTTTCTTGACAATGACGAATTACTTGCTTTAATTTTAAGAACAGGTAATCAAAGAGAAAATGCTGTTGAAATGTCAAACAGATTAATAAAAGAGTATGGTATGGAAAAACTTTCCGAATGCTCTTTGAAAGAATTACAAAAAATTAAAGGTATTGGTTTGGCTAAAGCATGTCAAATCATAGCATTGTTTGAATTTAATAAAAGAAGCAATATATCAAAAAACCATATTATTAAAAAAATAACCTGCGCAAAAGATGTTTTTGATTTGTTTTATGAAAAGCTGAAAGATGAAAAACAGGAGTATTTTTATGTTTTAATCTTAAATACACAGAATTGCATTATAGATAAACAATTAATAAGTAAGGGAATCTTAGATAAGACATTAATTCACCCTCGGGAAGTATTTAGATATGTTATAAAAAATGCTGCTTCTAAAATAATTCTTATACACAATCATCCTGATGGAGATCCAACACCAAGCAAAAATGACTTGGAAATTACTGAAGAACTAATTAAAGCAGGCGATCTTTTAGGTATCAAAATAATAGACCATATTATTATAGGGAATAAAATTATGGGAAAGAAAGAATATTGGAGTTGGAAAGAAGACTAAATTTCTTTAGGCCATTTATCTATAGGAATATTTTTCTTTTTGTTATACTCTAAATATAACAAGTCAAATAGTGCGGATTTAAGCTGTTGTTTTAATTTTTCATTATTCATTACTTTTGTGTAAAAGTTCATATTACTATTGAGTAATTTTGTCAATTCTTTTTTGAAATATTTATCAAAAATTGCTTTAACATTCTCCTTAGAATTATGTTCTATTCTGTTTAATAACTCCGTATTCTCCAACAGGTTATCTTTAACTCTGCTTAAAAACACTTTATCATCATCTGCAAAGTCAGTACCAAAAGCATCGTTAAGGTCTTTAAGTATCTTTGATAATTTTATATTAATGTCCGGGGCATACTCGCCAACACTTGCAGAAATTGGCTTTAATTTCCCTCCTTCATCTTGGAGCGTAATCTCTTTTTTACCTTTATCCGCAATTTTATAAGAATCTATATCTATATCTTCTAAAACATTAAAGGGAAGAGGATTATTGGTTGTAGGGAGTTTTTTATTCAAAAATTTATTAAAAATATACATTTTTTCAAGATTAACATCTGAAAAAGGTATTAACTGCGATAAAAACGAATATATATTCTGGTATCTTCTTAGAGTTTTCTTAAATTCCACCTGTTCTTTTTTATCCTTAGTTTTGAATTCTTTAACAACAGAACTTAGAATATTATGTAGTTTTGGTTGTGATTCTTCTTCTTTCCACGCTTTTACAAATATATCAACATCTGATTGATCAAAAACTTGATAATCAAGTAATTTTGCTTCTAATTCGTATAGTTTATGCGGGTCTGTACCTTCTTCCAGGAAAGTTGATTCATAATAAGGTTGGAATGCTTTTTGGATTACTTCTGTTTGATTAGTAAAATCCAAAATTAAAGTATCATTTTTATTAGGATGAATCCTGTTCGCTCTGCTTAGTGTTTGAACTGCTGTAATCCCATTTAGCATCTTATCAATATACATAGTATGTAACAATGGCTGGTCAAATCCTGTCTGGTATTTGTTTGCAACAATTAAAATTTTATATGGCTCTTCCTCAAAAGCATTTTCTATTGTTTTTCTTGCAGGCAAATCATTCATAGAATTTTCTGTATATTCCTGTTCATCGTGTTTTACAGTGCCTGTAAAGGCAACTAATGTTTTTATTGGATAGTTGCTCTCTTTTATTTCTTTATCAAAAGATTTTTTATATAAAACAGCATGCAATCTTGACCTAGTAACAACCATTGCTCTTGCTTTGCCATTGATTTTGTTGAATGTAGAACTCATAAAGTGATCAAGAATGACTTTTGTTTTCATCATTATTGCGTAAGGATGCATCTCAACAAAATTTCTAAGTAATTTTTTAGCTTTTTCCTCATCATATTCAGGGTCGTCCAGTATCTTTTTAACTAACTTGAAATATGTTGCATAAGTAAGATAATTGATAAGAACATCTAAAATAAATCCTTCTTCTATTGCCTGTTTCATTGAATAGATATGGAACGGATGGAATTCACCTCTTTCGTCTTTTGTGCCAAACATTTCAAGGGTCTTGTTTTTTGGTGTTGCAGTAAAAGCAAAGAAACTTATATTTTTTAAATTTCTATAAGATTCAATCTCATTAAGAATTTCTTCTTCAATCTCATCATCAATATTTTTTTCTATTGCTTCTGCTTCTTCTAAACTATTTGTGCTTAAAATTTGCTTCATTTTTCTTGCCATTGTCCCTGTTTGTGATGAATGAGCTTCATCGATGATTACTGCATAAGTTCTCTTTGGAATATCTTTAACTTCTTCCAAAATATAAGGAAACTTCTGCAATGTCGTTACCACAATATTGCTTCCTGTCTTCAATACCTCTTTAAGGTCGGAAGATGTTTTTTTCTCATCAATTACATCAACAATTCCCTTTACTTTTTCAATTGCCTGAACCTGGCGTTGGAGTTGTTTATCTATAACTTTTCTATCAGAGATAACAATAACCATATCATAAACTCTATCGTCCTGTTTGTCAAATTTATTGATTATGCCATGAGCAAGCCACGCAATAGTTTTCGTTTTTCCACTGCCAGCGCTATGTTCAATAAGATAATTTTTGCCTGGTTCAGCATCAGACAGTAATCTGTTTGTACAATCTAACTGGTGATATCTTGGAAAAATCGGTTTTTCTTCTTTGGTTTCATTATCCTTCTCCATATAGATAAAGTTGGCTATGAGTTTTGACAGTTTGTTTATCTGTAAAATATCATTGTATAAGTAAGAGGTTTTGTAATTATTTTGGACTTCGGGGTTTTCTAATTCTCTATTAAACGGTAAGAATTTGGTTTTCCATCCTTCAAGCTTCGTTGTCATGGATATTTTTTCATCGCTCATGGCAAAATGAACAAAACAATTCTGAAAGATTTTTTCTCTTGGATCTCTATCCTCTTGGAATTGCTTTATTGCTCTTTCCACTCCCTGAGAGAAAGTATCTTTTAGTTCAATAGTGATAATAGGAAGACCATTTATGAAAATAACCAAATCTAACCTTTTACCTTTCTTTTTTTGTTCATATTCAAGTTCATCAACCACAGAGAAAATGTTTTTTTCAAATTTCTCAAATAAATCAGTATTTTTATTGTTGTTTGGCTTTGGATAGAAAAGCTGGAAATAACATCCAACATCCTTAAAGCCATTTCTAAGGATATTTATTGTTCCTTTGTTGCTTATTTCTGTTATTAACCTGTAAAAAAACTTCTGCTCGGATTTTTCTCCATAAACTCTTTGAAATTTCTTCCATTCTTTATCTTGCGTGTCTTGAATAAACTTCAAAGTCATTTCAGGGTCAAGGTAGGTTGCTTCGCTGTAGTTTAAAGTTCCTCTTTTATGATAGCCCGTGCTGATTAAATGGTTAAGTATGTGGTTCTGGAATTCCTTTTCCGAGGTATCAGTTGTCATATTCTATTTATAATCACAATATAAATTAAATTTTTGAATATAAATTTTTCTGTATCCTCTCAATAAAACATGGTAATTAAATTATATTATTCCATTTTACGAGTGAAAAATACTAAATTTTTATATTTTACACTCGCTGTTGCTCGTATCTTTTAAAAACTTGAAGTTTTTAAAATACCCTGAA
>MTER01000093.1 GCA_002083985.1 Candidatus Altarchaeales archaeon A3 | reverse complement strand
TATAATTAGGAATCCATGTCCCAAAAGGATAGAAACGATAAACTTTGATTCCATACTGAATTTCTTCTGAAAATGGCATTGAAGTTTTAGGCCCTGTTGTTATCACAAAAACATCATGTCCTCTTTTTTTTAGAGATTCTGCAAGTATTTTACAAGCTACTGTGTTGCCGCCAAGATACTTTAAATCTAAAAAATTTATAATACAAATTTTCATTTTCAAATTTTAATCCACATTTTTTTCTCAAAATTATATTTTTTTGTGACTTTTGCAGGAACTCCTGCCGCTATTGAATTTGGAGGAATCTCGCCTTTCACTACAGAATTAGCTCCTATTATTGAACCTTTACCTATTTTTGTATTTGATAGAATAGAAACTTTATCTCCTATCCAAACATTATCTTCAATATCTATGTATCCTTCATCAGTTAGTTTCCTTTTTACTGGTGGAATGTCCGGTGATTCGTGTTTTGTAAGATAAAAAGAATCATAATACCCATGATTATGGTCCTCAATAGTGACATAACTTCCGATTAATACATTGTTACCTATTTTTATTCTATTTGTGCAACCTATGTGTACTTCATTACTCAAACCAACATTATTACCAATTTCAATAATTGGATTGAAAGTTTGAGTGCTATGACAAGTTATTGCATCCAACCAGAGATTTCTACCTGCGACAAAATTTTTTCCTATATAAATATGTGAAAATCCGTGGATTTTATAAGGACAATATAATATTAAAATGTTTCCGCATTTCGCAAATTTGTGTCTATAAAAATAACCATATATTATTCTAAACATAACTTTAATAAATTCAATTTCACCTTGCCATTTAATGAAACTATGAACTCTTCTAATCGTTGAAAAAAATTTTTCTTCGTTTATTTTCATTTTCTCATCCAAATTTCAACATTATCTCCAAATTTTAAAAGATTTAATAATAAAGTTAAAGAAGTTAATGCAACATACAAAAATCCATAAATCATAATGATGAATATATTTCCTTTTGCCATCTTTTCATGAAGTCCTGTCCAAAGATTTCCTCCGATTTTTGAACTTATCCAATGTAATCCTGAAACAATAAAGGTTATCTGATCCCAAAATGCGCCGTATCTCATTTTCACTTTATGTCTAAAATTAAATTTTGAAGCATATATTTTTAAATTTTTATCTGAGTAATGAAATAAATGTCTCGGAGCATCTAACTGATAAAAAAATTTACCGAAAATTTTATATGCTAATGAATTACAATTTGGAACGGCAATTATTAAAATTCCTCCCGGCTTTAGAATTCTTTTTAATTCCTTCATCGTCTCTGATGGATTTGGAACATGTTCAAAAACATGATTTAAAGTTATTACATCAAAATAATTGTCCTGATAATGAGCATCTTCCAAAGTTCCTCTGATTACATTCAGTCCGTGTGCTTTAATGTCTTCTTCATCAAAATTTCCCGGCTCAACACCGTAATATTCTCCAGATGGATTTAATTTTTTCAGGTTGTAAAGAAATGCTCCATTACCACAACCAACATCCAAATATCTTCCCTTTGGAATAATTTTTATTCCTCTGACATATTGTGAAAACGGGAAAAGAATCTTGAAAATACTTGGGTTTTTGGCATAAAATTTTTGCATGGAAAATGAAAAATTTTTCATAATCTTTTTTATGCCTGAACCTTCATCAATCTTTTGATAGTAATCAGAAGTGTAATACTTCAGACCTTCTTCAACACTTGGTTGAGGATTTAAAAACATTAATTCGCAGTTTTTACATTTGTATAAATTGAAATTTCCTTTAAATCCTATGTTGTAGTCATGAATGACATCAACAAATTCTAAATTTGTGCTTTCGCAAAGATTGCATTTATTTAATTGGTTCATTTTGTTGCTTTTACAAAAATAAATTCTCCATTCTCCTCTTCTAGGTTTACAGCATCTTTTTTAGCAAATACATCGCCTTCATTTATGTTTCTTTCACTATTTCTCATCGCATCAAGGTATGTTTTAAACCACTCCCCAGATCCAAGGATTATTCCAAGTTTGTATAATTTAATATCTTCCACCATTTTATTTTTCCGAAATATTTTTCGATTTTTTAGAATTGTTTTTATATCCTTAATAATGAATAAATATGCTTTTAATATTGCCATTGGCACATATATGTTCTTATGAATTATTGCATACATTATCATAGCAAATGACCTAAACATGTGTAAAAGAATCCCTTTTACCACATTATTTAAATCAAAATTTTTTAAGATAAAATATAATTTATTTCTCGTGACAAGAAATTCTATAACTGGTGTTGTTCTATATTTGGAGAGTGACCCTGTTTTACCTCCATAATGATACATCACAGCAGAAGGTATGTATTTTACTTTATAACCGCTTGCCCATATTCTGAAGCCGAGATCATTTTCTTCACCGGTATAAAAGTAGTACTCATCAAATCCGCCTGTAGAAATGAAAAATTTTTTTTCTACAAGAACACCTGCGCCAGTACCAAAGCCCGTATATTTTTGAATATTATATTTATAGGAATCTGATGTAAACCATCCCGTATAATGTCCACAACCATCCGGAAATATTACTCCTCCAGCAGACCATATCAATTTTGAATCTGGATGAAATATTTTGCCGACCGTGGATATAATCTTTTCATCCTTTGAAATATCCTCTATGAGATTTTTTAACCACATCCTATCTACATATGTATCGTTGTTCAAAATAACCAAATATTCACCTTTTGCTTCTTTTGCGCATAGATTATTTCCTTTACAAAAACCATAATTTTTATCAAATTTCAGAATCTTGATCGATGGAAAATTTTCTTTTACATACTCTACAGAATCATCTGTAGATCTATTATCTCCAATAATGACTTCATATTTATCTTTTGGATAATCCAAGTTTTCTAAAGATTCAAAACATTCTTTTAGCCATTTTTTTCCATTATAATTCAGCACAATTATGCTGACAAAAGGTTTATTGTTGTTCATCTTGATAAAAAAACATATGATAATTTGTGTAAAATTTATTATTCCAAAACTCGTCGTTTTCGACTATTTTTTCTATTATAAAGCCATGTTTTTTGTAAAAATTAATCGCATTTAAGTTTTTACTATTTACTACTAATTTTATTTTTGTTATACTATTTTCAGATGCCACTTTGATTATATGTTTTAATAATTTTACTCCTATGCCTTTATTTCTATAATTCTTATTCACAAATATGCCAAAATTCGCAGCGTTACTATCTTTATACTTTTTTTTATCCATCCTTAAGTATGCAAACCCCACAATTTCCTTCGATGAGTTAACAGCAACAAAGGATAAGAAAATACCCCTTATATATATATTCTTAAGGATATTAATGAGTTTATGGCTGATGGCAATATATATTAATATAGGCAAGAGAATAAAATAGTTAAATGGAAATGGATGAAAAAACACTCTATCTACCTCTGATAAAAATATATATTCCTTACTTATTTTCATCGCACCTTTAATACTCATCGGCATTATCCTTATTTCATTCATTCTTTGATCTTTCTAGTTATTTTTTCTATATCTTCCGTTTTTAATTTGAGATGCGAAGGTAAATTTATCCCCTTCTTACTTAATTTTACAGCCACAGGAAAATTTTCATTACTTTTGTGGGGTGGCATTTCATGTATTGGATAGAAAAATGGTCTTGTTTCAATTTCGTTTTTTTCTAATTTTTTCATCAATTCATCTCTATTCATTCCAAATTCCTTTTCTATCAAAACCGAATACATCCAGTAAACATTTTTTGCCCAATTCATTTCAGGAGGCGAAGTAATTCCCTTCGTGTCTTTTAAATATGAATTATATATTTTCGCAATTTCTCTTTTCTTTCCAATAAATTCATCCAATTTTCTAACTTGAGCAACACCGATTGCCGCCTGTAAATTTGTCATTCTATAATTAAAACCAATGACATCATACCAGTATCTTTTGTTTGGATTCATTCCATGATCTCTCAAAATTCTCATCTTTTTAGCAAGTTCTTCATTATTTGTCAGGCACATTCCTCCCTCACCAGTTGTTATTATTTTATTCCCATAAAAAGAAAAGCAGGAAACATCTCCAAATGATCCGACTTTTTTGCCTTTATATTCTGCTCCATGTGCTTCGGCTGCATCCTCAATAATATATAAATCATGATCCTGTGCGATATCATTAATCGCATCCATATCACAGGGATGTCCATAAAGATGAACTGGGATAATTGCCTTTGTTTTATCTGTTATTTTTTCCTCAATTTTTTCCGGATCAATACACCAATAATCAGGATGTGAATCAACAAATACTGGTTTTGCATTACAGTATTTAACAGCATTTGCCGTAGCAATAAATGTCAGTGTTGGCACTATAACTTCATCTCCTTTTTTAATTCCAAGTGCTTTTAAAGCGAGATGTAATGCTACTGTGCCATTGGAAACTGCAATCCCATAAACATTACAATAATTAGCAAAACTTTCTTCAAATTCTGTGATAAATTTTCCTTTTGAGCTTATCCATCCGGATTTAACCGCTTCTATTATATTGTTCAGTTCTTCTTCTCCAATATATGGCTCTGCAATAGGTATCATTTTAACATTTTAATGATCTTGTTATTATTTTTGCTTCATTAGGATAGTTTGATGCATCCCATGGAAAATGTTCCCCCTTCAAATATCTTTCCCATCTTTCTAAATCTTTTTTAACCATTATTTTGACCAGTTCATTAAATCTAACTCTTGGTTCCCAGTGTAGTTTTTTCTTTGCTTTGGAATAATCTCCCTGTAAAAATTCAACATCCAAAGGCCTAAAAAATCTTTTATCTACTTTAACATATTTCTGCCAGTCCAAACCAACAACCTCAAACGCTAATTCAACAAGCTCTTTTACCGAATGTGCCTCATTTGTTGCAATTACATAATCATCGGGTTTGTCCTGTTGTAACATCAACCACATTGATTCAACATAATCCGATGCATATCCCCAGTCCCTTTTTACATCTAGATTTCCAAGAGTCAAATCTTTTTCTATTCCGAGAGCAATTTTTGCCACTCCATTGGATATTTTTCTAGTAACAAATTCTAAACCGCGAAGTGGTGATTCGTGATTAAATAAGATACCATTACAAGCGAACAAGTTATATCCTTCTCTGTAAATTTTAGTCATCCAATAACTGTATAATTTGGCTGCTGCATAAGGACTTGACGGTGAAAAAGGAGTATTTTCATTTTGAAAGGTATTGTTTCCTTTTCCAAATAATTCACTTGTAGACGCCTGATAGAATTTTATCCCTATATTTGTTTGTCTTATTACCTCTAAAATTTTTGTCACACTCAATCCGGTAATAACACCTGTTCCAATTGGTTGCTCAAAAGATGCACTCACAAAACTCTGCGCAGCAAGATTATATATCTCATCAGGATCAGAAATTTTAATTGCCTCATTTATAGAACCTGCATCAATTAATTCTGCTGGAATGAGATTAATTTTATCAAAAATCTCAAGATGCTGCAATCTCCAAAAATTCGGCGTACTAACTCGTCTATAAGTTCCATAGATTTCATAATTTTTATCTAATAAAAATTTTGCAAGGTATGCGCCGTCCTGTCCGGTAATTCCGGTTATCAATGCCTTTTTCATTCTTATTAATTAATAGACATGTTGCAAATTAATTTAAATTAGAAGTATTTAAATTAGATAAATTTTTGAACGTTAAAAATTTGATTTTGTTTAAAAATTT
>MTER01000092.1 GCA_002083985.1 Candidatus Altarchaeales archaeon A3 | reverse complement strand
AAAAAAAATTTGAAATCTCCGAACGAAGTGAGGTGATTTTTTGGATGGTTGAATAGTTACTTCTATTTTTTATTTGAGTTTCTCTTTTCTTTTTTTTATATCCTCGAAGTCAATCTTAAGATCTTCACATACACATCTAAGTTCATCCTCAGGCATGTTTAAAAAATTGTCTCTGCCAATATTTTTACTCAAGAGCTTTCTAACTATATTATGCCCTATTATTTTAACATAATCTACAATCTCTTTCAATTTTTCTTTATCAATTTCAACCATTTTATTAATTTTCTCTTCCGACATAGTGTCAAAATCTTCAAATGCCATAATTTTCTCTTTGGCAAGGTCTTTGAATGCTTTTGGACCGACAAATTTTATGAAAAATATCATGTCTTTAAATTTTTCTTTATCAAAACCCTGTTAGAGATATCATCAATCTTATCTTTTGAAAGCAACAAATATTTTTCAGGATTGTCTTTTATTTCTTTATCAATTTTGTCTTTGTAACATTTTTTGATCATCATTCTTATTTTACTTACATTTACTTTACTATTATCATATATATTTAGATTGCTGCTCTCTTCTCTTAAAATGTATTCGTGCGTTTTGCCCCCGGCAATTTCTAAAGTTACTTGCTTTTTTGCTTTGTCAAGTTTAAGAATGATTTTCTCTTCTTTATTTTCCTTATTTGTAATGGTTAATGTTTTGTCGTTGTCTTTTACAACTTCTACATTTTCTACCCACTCTATTTTTAGACAGTCCTTTAAAAATTTTATGCATTCTTTATTGTCTTTAGAAACATTCTCCCAGTTAAACAAACACTTTCTTTCATCACCAAAACCAGCGTTTTTACCGTTTTCAGATATTTTATCACCATCTGTCTCAGAAAGCAACAAATATTTTTCAGGATTGTCTTCTATTTCTTTATAAATTTTATCTTTGTAACACCCCTTAATCATTGGCATTATTTTTTCTTTATCCCAACCAGTGTTTTCAGATATTTTACTAATCTCTAAATCAAAAGCAACAAATATTTTTCAGGATTGTCTTTTATATCATCAATAATCATTTCTTGTTCGTCCTCTTTAAAACCCTCTTTGCTTATTAACCTCATAAAGGTTTTTCTTAAAAATCTAAGAATTGGGGAAATATAAAATCCTGAGGCGAATCCAAAAAAGGCATATACCCACATGGTTTTGGAAGTATCTGCGGACACATTTCCCCCGGGGAGCACTGGTTGTAATGCAACATATATAACAATTCCTAAAACTATTGCAGCAAAAAATCTTGCTACAAATTTATTTGTTGCTTCATAATCTTTTTTAAAATCTTGTTTTGGAGGATTAAAATATAGACTGACAAATATATACAATAAAAACCCTAAGAACGAGAATGTTGGCATGTAAGATGGAATGATTATTGATCCAATATTTATATGATCAATTGAAAATCTCCAGAATATAAAAACTAAAAATGTTCCAAGACCAGAAATAAGTCCAAGTAGGATTGGACTCACATATCCTGCCATAATTGCCGTAAATATTGTGGTAAAAAATAGTATCAAGCTATACAATACAATAAAATACCACAATTCATTAGGAAATAAAAAAAAGGTACCTATTAAGCAAACAACAAATACTAATGCTAAATAACGTAGTGTTACTCGTAATCCTCTAAAAAACACTCGTTCTTGCAAAGTTTTATTCTTTCCGTTATCTTGGGGAAATCCTAAAATTGAAAGAAATGGATATTTTTCTAATACACTTATAAATTGGTTTGCCTCAGCATCCAACTTTTTTTTTGTAAATACATTATTTGCCCAAAATGCAAAAAAAGATATTAAAATAGAAATTATTGCCGCGATTAACAAAACATGTTTAAGAATCTCTTTATTTCCAACATCATTCTTCTTTATAATGTCGTAGGTGTTATTTCCATCTGTTAACGTTAAATTCTCTGTTTTTCCAATAATATTGATACCCTCATTTTCAGAAAGTAAAATACATTGGCTTTGTGATGATTCTGATTTAATTAGGGTTTTATTTTTATATTCAAATTCGGATGTAGTTGTTTCAGTTTTAGTTATACAAAAACATGTGGCATTTTCACAAATATTTTTATTTTCTATGAGTGGCGTGTTGTTCATAGCACCATTAGAATTTTTATGTTCGTCAGAGGTATTTTTTGAGTATATGTTTATCTTGCCGTTCTCTTCTTTTAAAATATATTCATATACACCTCCGCCTGTAATTTCCAAAGTTACCTTCTTTTCTGTTTTGTTTTGTCTGAATGTGAGCGAGTTATTTCCTTTTGAAATGGTTATAATTTTGTTATTATCGCTTTTATTAATCGTTGCGTTTTCTACCCAATTTATTTTTAGATTATCTTTTAAAAATTTTAGGAGTTCTGTATTATTTTTAGGAACATCATTCCAGCTGAACAAATACGACAAATTTGATGAATTATCCGCTACCACAACATAACTTAAAAACATCACGCACACTAAACCAACAATTAAAAATTGTTTTTTCATTTTTAATAAGTTAGTAAATAAATTATAAGTTAGTAAAATAAATAATAGAGTTGTTGCAAATTAAAAATTTTAAAGGTGAAAAAGTTATTTTGCAACATGTCTAATAAATAAATTACCAATTCTGAACCCAAATTTTTCCTTTTCCCCGTATATTTTCTTATAAATCCTGTGTTTTCTCTTGCGGACTTTGACTTTGTGTCGCATCATCTGTATCTTGAGTAACATCCTGTTTCGTATCCTGCTTTATATTTGCATCTGCATCCTGATTTTTACCTGCCGCCATAACCTCAACAGAAGTTATCTTTTCCTTTTCTTCTATCCCCATAAGTTTCACTCCTTTTGTGTTTCTCTTAATTTCCCGTACATCTCCTGCCCGCATCCTTATGACCTTGCCGGATGATGAAGAAAGTAAAATTTCCTCTTCAGCTGTAATTTTTTTTGCATCTATTACATTCCCGTTTCTTTCATCTGTTTTAATATCCTTGGTTCCGATTCCTCCTCTTCTTTGTTTCCTGTAATTTAAAAGCACCGTTCTTTTTCCATACCCATTTTCTGTAACAGTCAGCAGCGATTTTGCTGAAATTTCCTCTTCTTTTGCTGTAATCATACCTACAACAACATCATCGGCTTTCAGCTTTATTCCCTTTACCCCTATTGAATTTCTCCCGACTTCCCTGACATCTGTCTCATTGAAATTTATTGACATGCCTTTCTTTGTTACCAAAAAAACATGATTGCTAAGTTCTATTATCTCTGCACTTATTAATACATCGCCTTCTCTGATTCTTATTGCGATAATTCCACTCTTTTTTATTTTAGAATAAGCGAAAATTTTTGTTTTTTTAACTATTCCTTTCGCAGTACACATCAGTAAAAATTTATTTTCATTAAATGAGGGTAACGGAAGTATTGCTATAATTTTCTCATCTTCTGCTATATTAATTAAATTTATTGCCGCCTTTCCTTTACTCAGCTTGCCTGTTTCCGGAACCATATATGCCTTTATCAGATACGCCTTTCCTTTATTTGTGAATAACAGCACATAATCATGTGACTGGGCATTAACTAAATTTTTCAAAAAATCAGTTTCCATCGTCTTTACTCCCGATGAGCCCTTCCCGCCCCTGTTTTGTCTTTTATATAAATCCTCTGTTACTCTTTTTATATAACCGTCATTTGTAAGAGTAAGAACTATATCAGTGTTCGGAATTAAATCCTCATCTTCAAAGTCCGGAGTTTCTTCAAAAATAGCAGTTCTTCGTTTATCTCCGTATTTTTCCTTCATAAGTTTTAATTCTCCCTTAATAATTTCATAAATTTTCCTTATGTCTCCTAAAATTTCTCTGTGGCTGGAAATTTCGCTCATTAGTTCGTTATGTTCGCTTCCGATCTTCCCCTGCTCTAACTTTGTTAACTGCTGTAATCTCATTTGCAGCACTGCTTTTGTCTGAATCTCACTTAAATTAAATTTCTCCATTAAAAATTTTATCGCCTCTTCTGTGCTTTCTGCCGCTCTTATGCCTTTTATAATTTCGTCCGTATTTGACAGGACAATCATGAAGCCCTCAAGTATATGTGCTCTTTCTTCTGCCTTTTTTAATTCGTATTGTTCTCTTTTTCGGACGATATTTTCCCTGTGTTTTAAAAATTCACCGATAAGTTCCTTCAGTCCCAGTACCTTTGGAACGCCATTTACCAAAACTAAATTTATAATTCCGAATGTCGTGGTAAGCTGGGTATGCTTGAATAACTGATTCAGTAAAATTTCTTCGTTTGTGTTGTGCTTCATATCTATTACTATCCGTATTCCCTTCCTGTTTGATTCGTCTCTTATATCTGTAATTCCATCAATTTTTTTTGCACGCGCTAAATTTGCGATATTTTCAACCAGTGTTGATTTATTGACCATATAAGGAATTTCTTCAACGATGATCCTGTTCTTACCGTTCTTTTCTTCAATAGTTGTCTTTGCCCTGATTTTTATTATTCCCCGCCCAGTTGCATAGGCAGCAAATATACCTTTTTTACCGTAAATTTCTCCACCTGTCGGAAAATCCGGGCCTTTAATTACGGTTGTCAGTTCTTCAACGGTAATTGCGGGATCATCTATCTGCATAATAGTTCCGTCAATGATCTCGATGATATTATGCGGAGGCATATTTGTTGCCATCCCTACAGCTATCCCGTTTGAACCGTTAATAAGTAAATTTGGAAATTTCGCCGGAACTACGCTTGGCTCTTTTAAAGTGCTGTCAAAATTATCCCTAAATTCAACCGTTTCTTTCTCTATGTCTTTAAGCATTTCGTCTGAAATTTTTGAGAGCCGTGCCTCAGTATTATGATTTATAAAGCCGTTTGCTACAAAAGAATGGCACTCGCTGTCAACTCTAACTGAATATACTTCCTCTTTTTCTAATTTTTCAATTATCTTTATTTTATCAAAGAAGAAATGATTTTCAAGTAACCATACAATCAGTTTTTTATCAGTGTCTTTCAGGTATTTATTCAATTTATCCACATATCTTTCTAAATTGTTATATCTGTCAAAATTGTGCTTTTCAATATATTTGTTTTTATAATTTTCTCTTATATATTTGCCTAAGAAAGGAATGTAATCGGTCTTGCTCATCCTTGTATCATTCATGTTTTCAATTTCCAATAAACGTTCCTGCTTCTTTTTAGAGAAAAAACCAATTTCCTCTTTAAATTTTTTAATATTTTCAACGCCTGACAATAGCAATTTATAGCAGTTGTTTCTCTTATCCTTGTACGGATGGGTTGTTGCTATTCCAAAGTTTAGAAGCAAAATTTTTAGCTGGCTTATTAATTTTTCACTCTTTGAATTGTATACAAGCTCTATTGACCTTCCATTATGTCTTTTATCTTTATGGACAATTATTGAACCGTCGCCTTCAAAAAGCACCCTTAAAAAGTCCCTTATTACTTCTTTCTTTGATAACAATATGCCAAATGGAATCTCTTTTTTATCTGACTTTGCTTCCTTTAAACCAATATTTTTAAGGAATTCAACAACCTTTTGATGATAAATGCTCAACTCTATACAATTGTCTTTTATATTTCTTTCATAAATTTTGATCCCTTTAAATTGCCCGTTAACGATTTCTTTTACCTCGTTATAAAATTCACAGTCTTTGTTGTTGAACAAAATTTGTTCCTGATGAAATGATCCCTTGGAAACAAGAGCACCCAACAAAAAGCCAAGATGTTCATTCATTTCTTTCGGAAGTTCAATATCTTTGTATTTTTCATTTTGGGGGCAATATTCGCTTAAATCCGGATTTTTTTCGCTGAACAATGATTTGCGACTGAGCACAACATAATCATCTATTTTTACATCCTTAAGCAGTTTCCATGCTATTGCCGGAATTCCGCGTTCGTTTATCTGCCAGCAAAGAACAGGATGATTATAACTTCCTTTTAATTCATACCCTTGCGCCGTAACAATTTTAATAACATCATACTTTCCGGAATTAAAAAATTTACTTGAATTTTTTTCTTTTCCTTCATAATTCAAAATTTTTAAGTTAATATCACATTCTTCTTTTGTAGAAATTTCTCCGATTGGAATAATGCCATTATCAGTCAGAAGTAATGTATCCTTGGCAATACAATATCTCATAGCAGCCGGACTATCCCCGTCAATACTTCCAAAATTTCCCTGCCCGTCTACAAGAAGATAACGATAAGAAAAATCCTGTGCCATTCGGACAAGTGCATCATAAATAGATGAGTCTCCGTGAGGATGGTATTTACCCATTACATCCCCGACTATTCTTGCACATTTTTTGTATGCTTTGTTTGAGTCCAGTCCGAGTTCAAGCATTCCATAAAGGATTCTTCTGTGAACCGGCTTTAATCCGTCTCTTACATCAGGCAATGCTCTTCCGACTATGACACTCATCGCATAAGCAAGATACGATCGTTTAACTTCACTTTCAACATCTCTTTCTATAATGATCTCTTTGCTTTCCTTTTTTTCTGCATCATCTTTATCTCGGCATTCATTATTTTTCTTTGCTTTATTTGACTTGTCTTTATCCATTTGAAATAGGAAATTATTTATTTTAAAAAATTTAAATATAAATTCATATATAAATTATGACCTCAACAATTTATTACTAATTCCAAATTTATTCCTGCCAATATGCAGCGGACAAATTCCTTCTTTACCTTCGCATTCAACAACCCCTCACAATCAAACACCGGCCGTAATTCCCCTTCTCAAAAACGACTTCGCATTCAATCCATGCTGCACATTCCTTTATTTCTGACACATTAACCTTTCTTGCCTTTTCTGTATGCAAATTGGCAATAAAAATTTTATATTTTACTTTATTTCCCGAAGATTGTGCTGACTTCCATAAATTCGGCAGGATTTATTCTGTCGGAATATTTATGATAAATTCGTATCCCCTCAATAAAACAGGGTAATTAAATTATATTGTTCTATTTTGCGGGTGAAAAATACTAAATTTTTATATTTTACCCTGAAATTTTGAGAGGATACATAAATTCCTTGTTTGCCCGATATTTTTTAATGTTTTTCTTGTATTTGCGAAAGAAACTGTAACTAATGGCAGTTCCCATGCAACAGGCATTATAAAACTGAATGGTGCGATATCGGGATTTCCTCCATTAGACATGTTGCGAAATAACTTTTTCACCTTTAAAATTAATTTTAACCTCACTTCGTTCGGATATTTTAAAATCTTTGCGATTTTAAAATCACCTTTAAAATTTTTAATTTGCAACAACTCCATTATACATCGTTGATATTAATACATCTGGTTTAGGTGGCAGTAATTTATAAAAATTTGTAACTATTTAGAGGATACAAAATTTTACCCCAAAAATTTCAAAAAATACAAAAAAATCGAATATGCTCAATAAAGAGGGGGGTTATTCGTGATTTTTTGACGGTTACGAGTGATTTACCCCTTAATATTGAGCAAGTTCAAAAAATCAAAAAATTTACCTGTAATTTTTTTGGTGGCTGAATAGTTACAAATTTATTTTTAATGATGGCAAATCTAACTTATTTTAAAAATTTATGAAATTTAATATATATTTATTCTGCCTATTATCCATAACTGAACCGCAGTTAATATAAACCCAAGTAATGCTCCGGTTATTACCTGAAGCATAGTATGTTTTTTTAAATATATTCTGCTCCACATAACAAACGGAAGAATTAAAGCATAAATAAAACCAACATATCCAAAAGCAAATACCAATGCAGTCGCTGGCCCCATAACACCAATTGAATGTGCGCTTATTTTCCAGAAAAAATTTATCAAAAAAGCGAGCATAGTATTAGAAAAATAACAAAACATCAATCCGATAGTGAGCAAAGGTGCATTAAAGAAATACAAAATAATTGTTCCCGTTAAATAAGAAATTATGGCAAGTATATAAGGAATGACTCTATCTTTTTTGTTAGGTAAATCGTATTCTGTGTTTTCATTCTTTCGCTTCTTTAATTCAACGCCTATTACTATGGATGCAAATGGTAAAATAGTCCCGAAAATAAGAGATACGAACTCTATTGTGACAAAATTTGAGTTTAATCCGTGCAGAAAAACAAAATTTAAGATGAAAAATACAGGTATTGCCAATAATGGTGCATGTGTTATTTTTGATATGAATTCCGCAAAATTATATCTGAATTATTCATTCATTTTATCTGTTGTTGAATGTTGGACAAAAATTTATATTTCAATTTTAAATTTTTATTACAAGATATAATTATTTACAGAAATTATTTACCTGATTTAATAAAAAGGTATTTGCGCTTGTAGTCTAGTGGTAGGACTTCGGCCTTCCAAGCCGAAAACCCGGGTCCGAATCCCGGCGAGCGCATTTTATTAGACATGTTGCAAATAAATTTGACCCATATTTTTAATGTCGCGAAGTTGCTATTTCAAAATTGTGTAAATTTTGAAATCTCCGAGCAACAGCGAGGTGATTTAAAAATTTCAGAAATTTTTAAATCTCCGAAC
>MTER01000091.1 GCA_002083985.1 Candidatus Altarchaeales archaeon A3 | reverse complement strand
ACTGTAAAGATGATTTATCTTTGTCTGCTCTTCCAATAGCATAAGCCATCTTCGGTTTTAAAAGATGTAATTTAACTTTATCATATCTATCAGATTCTATGCGTTTTACATAGTCATAGAAATCCCTTATTTTGCTGGAAGATATGCCTTTGAACTTTTCAGCACATTCTTCAGCCGTCTTTATAAACTCTTCAACCGAGTCATCCTTTAAATCAAGGATTTTATCCACTTTTCCTTCAACCAAAGATTTAGCCTCCGGTTCATTAGGGTATGAGGAACATCCTCTGCCGCCATTTTCTCCTTTATAATTTTTATCATACATCTTTTTCACCTCTTGTTTTTAATTCTGCGATTCTCGCAGCGATTGATATTAGATTAATATCATAGTTAACTTCCTTGCTATAAAGGTTTCTGTTGATTATTTCTTCATATATAACATCAATCAAGGTTTCAATTTTAGGATACTTCCATTGTCCATCTTTATCTTTGTAATTCCTGTGGAAGTAATACTTTAAGCGCCAGTAATCATTTATATCAATACCATGATTTTTCTCTTTATTTTTATTTTTTAATGCTTTCTTCAAGCCCCTTGAAGAAACATTAACCCTTTGAATTAATTGTCTTGGAGCATTCCAGTCTCTGACACATTCAAGTAAAATGTTTTCGATCCTTTCTACCATCTCAAAGTCGTTAACGCTTTTGTCTTCTTTAATGCACCATTTAAGCGGTTGGTTGAAAATACATAATGAGTTCTTTTTATGGTTTCCTTGTTCAACTCTTTTCGCTTCATCAAGCTCATTTTCAGCCATTTCAGCAGCCCTTCTCAAAGGATACGTCGGGCTTACAATAACAAGTCCAGCACTTAATGTTATGTCAGGATTATTGCAAGTATACTTCCTGAAATTTTGATAAACATCGTAAGCGAAATGAATCATCTTATCCCATCTTCCAACAATAAACGTATCATCTCCTCCGGCATATATTAAATAGATGTCCTTTTTATAACTTTTTTCTATGAGATTGTTTATATATCCCTCAAAAAATAAAGAAAGCATATTACTCAATGTACTTACTCTTGATATTGTAGCATTACCACCAAGCCCTTTTGTAAATATTTTCCCAAGGTTATCAACATCCATCTTAAGAACGGCAATCTTTTTAGTTCCGGTATCTTTTTCAGCATCTTCTGCCAATTGTTTAAACTCTTTTATTTTTTTCCCATCATTTTCTTGGATGATTGGAATCCCCATAGGGATGCTAAAGAAGGGAACACCGCCTGAAGGATTCAAAAAGATTTTTCCATCAAAGATTGTATCAAAACTTTTTAGCATCTCAAATCTTTTATTCAGTTCTGAAATTTCAAAATATCCCTTATCCTGAATTTGTTTTAAATAACCGCTTATGTCCATAAATTGCTTACAAGATTTGCAGATTTTAATTTCTGCATCATCATCCTTTAATATTTCTGCATCATCATCCTTTAATTCTTTTCCACATATACTACAAATCTCTTTTTCACCGCCTTCATCAAAAGGTTTAAATATCTCATCGCATTCAAATTCCTCATATTTCCTCATTTTTTGCTTGGATGTTTCTTCTGCTGCAGCTTTCCATTTTTTGGCGAAATTTTCTTTTATGAAATCTTCTGGGCAGATATCCACATGGCCAAGAGTAAGATAAAGTTTGGTATATGTCTTCAAATTTTTGTTGATTTCCTTTCTCATTTCTTTTATAAAATCCTGCTCACATAAATTCTTTGGTGCAAGAATGTAAAAATGCCCGCCGCCAGAATAAATCAAATTTGACAAAGGCAAATCAAGTTTTTTCAGTATATGTTCAGCAATGAATCTTTGCAATAGAACCACCATCAGTGAACGCCCTTTAAGTGATTTTGCAGCCGATTTGGTTTTTATTGTATAAATAAAATTCTGGATGCCTGAAAGGTCGCCGTGAATTAAGCAGAATAATTTCTGTTCCTTCCAAGCACCTTCTTTTTTTGCTATAAGTTCATCTAACTCCTTTTCAGTTATCCCCTGTTTATACAAACATGATGCAATAGCACATGTTGTTTTAGAATGATCGAATAAAGAAACGTCCGGAATATACTTTCCCCCTTGCCACCATGTTGCAGACGGAACACACCACCAATATTTCTGCAGCAAAAAAAGCAATCTATTGATATCTTTTTTCCCGTTCAATTCCGTTGTTATGTCTTTTCTAAAGTCGCTTAAGATATCTTTATATTTTCCCTTTATTTCCTTTTCTGGAAAAATAGTATCAGCATCATCAAAATTTAGTGGGGCCATCTTATATTTCAACGCATCCTCATAAGATACTTCTATTTGCTTTTCAATAACAACCTCATTGAAAATGGAAACCAAATGCGGATATTCTCTTGTTGTTTTAATCTCTTCTTCTGTTTCTTTTCTTTCCCCGCTGCTTAACCAATCCGATAATTGGATAATTTTGCAAAGGTAACTATTATTTCTGTCTTTTACCACATTTGGGTCATGATGATAAAGAACCAAATCAATTATTGCGGGTTCAAGATTCAGTAATTTTAAAAAATTAGAGCCAATTTTGGGATGACTATATCGGACCCTTCCACAATCTATTTTATCTGTTTCTGTTATCCCTGCATATTCCAAAAATTTACCAATATCCTGCAACAAAGCACCAAATTTTAATGCATCATAATCACCCAAGAGTGTTGACATCTTACAAAATTTATAATGCCTGACTATCAGCAATTGACCGAATTAGATATTACCAATTTACCTTCAAGTTGTGAGATGATAGTAATAATTAATTCGGTTACTTTTTTAAATTAGCCGATAGTCATGTAATAATAAACCTAATATAAATTATAACTATAATAAATTATAACTATAATAAATTAAATTTATGGTAGGAGTAAACATGTAATACTGTGGGGATAATAATCCATAAATTTAAAATTTGAAGTAAAAAAATAAATACTGTGCCGTGCAATGATTTAACGCCCCCAATCAAAACCCTTTTGTAGCATTTTTTCTAAAAGCATTACTTATTGAGGTGGTTAAATTATCTGGAGTATATGCTTATTTGAATTTCAATTATAAAAATATCTCAATCTGTTTCATTAAAAATTCCATAGTTTTTTATCTAATTTCTTTGTTTATCTTTGTAAATCACATAAAACTTAACCACATCTTTTTTTTAGATATTGTTTTCGGAATTTTTATTTAAAATATTGTTTTTATTGTAATAACAATACCTATGCGATAAATGAGCAGAGATAGGAATTTTTTCACCCTCTCTCCAATACACATCTATGATATTTTTATCAGAGTTTACTATTATAGTATCATCTATTTTGTTAATTTCTTTGTCACAAATATAACACTTTTTGTCTTTTTTATAAAAGTTTTTTTTTATTTCTAATGAAAAAGATGTATCTGGTAATTTGATAATATTTGATAGAGAATTAAAAAATTTATCGAATCGTGTCTTAACTTTTAGTTTCTCATAATTATGATCTCCAATACTATTAATAAAATCCTTATCTGCAGTAATTAAATAAAGAAGTTCTTCTCTGATTATATCCTTGCACTTAAGAATAGCGTTTTTATCTTCTTCTTTATCAACATATCGTGAAATTCCACACATTACAACATCGAATAATCCGGTACAAATTTTATAGTCATATTTGCCATTATAATCTCTATGTGTACCTATATTAAATTTTTTAAATATTGTTTCACCAAAAACATCACCTATAAAATTAACTGTATTTTCAAAGTTTTCTTTTTTCTCTTTTAGGTCGCTTTCGTCCAAATTTTGATGTTCTTTCATTTCCTTGTCTAAAAATTTTTTCATAGGATGTACATAGTCTTCAGGGTATGGCCCTAATCTTTGAAAAGCAAAAAATCTAAGAATTAATTCACTATATTTCATTCTTTTAGGATTAAGAGGAGCAATTAATTTGCTAAAATTTGAATTTTTGTATGCTAATTCATTAATAAGATTATTATAACTTCCATGAAATATACAATTTCTTATTTCCTGGGTATTAATGTGCATTCCACCAGTGTTTAGCCTAGCAAAAATTTCATATTTAAGTTCAAGATCATCTGTGCGAATAATTATTACGGGTATTGTTGCCTTAAGCAATAGACTGGAGAATTTTGGATTACCTTTTATATTATTGTACTTTTTATTTTTAAGACCATCATCAATATCCTCTCCTGATAGCTTAAGTTCATCGTCCATAAACTTAACAATTGCATTTATTCTTTGCTGACCATCTATTACAATATAATTATTTCCTTCTTCTGTTAAATATAATGGGGGAATGGGTATACCTCTTATTAATGAGTCTATTAAACGGCTCTTTTTATGATTATCCCAAATCTCATTGCGCTGAAAAGAATCGTATTCAGATTTATTTTTCTTATCATTATCAACTTCCTGTTCAGGATTATCTTTTGCATTTTCCACTTCCAGGTCAGGATTAGGTACAATCAACTTATTATCATCCCATAGGATAAAATACTGACCACTTGCGTTTTTACCCATTTTTAATATTTTATTCTTAATATATAAAATGGTGTTGTATGCATAACAGCACAT
>MTER01000090.1:5387-14727 GCA_002083985.1 Candidatus Altarchaeales archaeon A3 | reverse complement strand
GCTTTCTTTCTTAACAGGAACAGGACATACAGTTCGAATTGTTGCCTTTCCATTTTCATTTTCAACAACTTCCAGACAACCGTCCTCGTCTTTCGATATTATCAGAAATTCGCCCGGAGCAAGTTTTTCATATACTGGTTCTTTTTTCTTTTTTCTTACCATTTTAAAATATTAAATATAAAAAATTATGTGCTAAATTGGGATAATTTTAAAATCCCATAGATTTTAAAATATCCGAGCATCAGCGAGGTTATTATTTATTTGCTTTTTTACTATTATTTTTATAAACATTTTTGAAAACGAGGGAAGACAAAAATAAAAAAACGCCGTTGGAAGCGAACAGATCACTCTTAAATTAATTAACACAATTTAAAAGGGTGATCACCAAAAAATTAATGGCAAATTTTTTGACTTTTTTAAATTTTTTGAAATTTTCACAAGTAAAATTTCAACTCGCTAAATAGTTACTAAATTTCTTATTCCAACTCCTTTTCCGTAAAAAATATAGGCATTTCCCTGTTTACCGAATCAATACTGTCCGATGCATGAATTACATTTGCCTCCATTGCTACTCCGAAATCCCCTCTGATTGTTCCCGGCTCTGCTTCTGCAGGATTTGTCCTTCCATTCATCTTTCTGACAATTTCTACAAGTTTATCAGTGTCTGCTTCAAGCACACAAACAACAACTTTATCAGAAGTTATGTAATTAATTAAGGAATCATAAAAGGGCTTTCCTTTATGAATGCTGTATAATTTTTCTGCTTCTTCTTTACTCATTCTTATCATACGCATTGCCTTTATTCTAATCCCTCTTTCTTCAAACCTTGATAAAATTTTTCCATTTATATTTCTTTTAACAGCATCTGGCTTTATTATGATAAACGCCTTCATTTTTTCATTTGTTAAATTTGTCAGATTTCTACTTTTTTACCCGTGCTTTCTTTTCATTTTGGTATTGATCTGTCCATTCAACCTTTCTAGACTTTCTGCCCATTTCAACATTCTTTCTGCACTTGGAAGAGCAATAATTAATCCCTCTTCCGGACAACATAACAAACAGTAATCCCGTTCCTTTTTTAATTTCTTTTCCACAAAAAGAACATTTCATCTTGCTTTCCTCTTATTTTTATTTTTAAGTTTCATTAATTTTCTTTCAGCACTCTCTATAGGTCTTGATTCTCTTTCGGTTTCTTTCAAAGTAATTATATCGCCGACCCTCACAGGTGTTCTGATATTTCTTCTTAAAATATTATTCGCTTCTTTTCCAGCTAATATTTTACACATAACCTGAATTACTTCGCCGTAAATTCCAGTCCTTCCGACGACTTCAACGACCTCTGCTATGGCTAAAGGCATTTTATTTGTTTAAATAACGAAGTTATTCTTAAACTTTTTACTTTTTAATTTCTTTTAATTTCTTTATGACATCGGCAAGTATCTCTTTTCCCTTTCCCTCTTCAACAATACATGCTGCAGAACATGGGACCTTTAAGCCAATCGCCTTTCCGACATCTTCTTTTTTATTGACATATATATAAGGAATTTCCTTTTCGCCACATATCATTGGCAGATGCATAACATTTTCAAGAGGGATAACATCCGCTGCAATTATTACAAATTTTGCAACTTTCCTTTCCACTGCTTTTGTTACTTCATTTACTCCTTTCTTTATTTTGCCCGTATTTTTTGCGGTTTCCAAAACCTCTAAAGATTTCATTTGTAATTCCGCCGGTGCTTCAAATTTTACATAACCCATTTTTCATTGGTTTTGATTTTTGTTTAATTTTTAAAATATTATAAATAATTAATTAGTCTGCAAAGTATAAATTTTAAATATCGCTTAATACATGTATATCCGTTTCTGTAACGCTTTCAGCATACGGCAAATCTGAAATTTTGTCCACTATACTTTCTAATTCACTGTCCGCTTCCGTAATTAATATAGCTGTTTCCAGGGCACACAAACCAAAAGCAATTGGTTTTATTTCTGCGGAATGAAATTTGCTGCTTCTGCATTTGCTTAAAATTTCCTTAACATCGCTTTCCATTTTCTTTAAGTCAACATCTATTCCTTTAGGCATTATTCTCAACTTCGCAACTATATTGAATTTCTTTATTTCTTTTCCCATTTTATAAATTTAATGAATTCTGTTTAAAGGTAATAATTTTTAAATTTTTAACTTGCAAGCATACCTGTCTTTAATAATTCCGGGTCAACATCAATCATGCCCATAGCTGACATTTCAATGGACTCTGAAATTATTTTGTTGTTGGTGTTAAAAATTTCCGTACTCCTTTCTATGAACCCCAACTTATTTTCTTTATTTATTCTCCTCCTAATTCTTTTTAAAATTTTTTTAGACATTTTAAAATTTATTTTTTCAATTATGAATGCTTAATAATATTTAACGATAAATTTTTAACCAACAAATTTATTAACAAAATGATTGTATTAACAAAATGATTGAAATTCCAAATGCGGAAAGAGGAAAAGTTATTGTAAGATTTGCACCGAACCCGTCGGGATATTTGCACATCGGACACGCAAGGGCAGCAATATTAAACGATGAAATTTCAAAGCAATACGGCGGAAAATTAATATTACGGATTGAGGATACGGATCCCGGAAGGGTTGATGAGGAAGCATACTCTGCAATTGAAGACGATTTAAAATGGCTCGGATGTGAGTGGGATATGAAGATCATTCAAAGCGACCGCCTGCCAACTTACGAAAATTTTGCCAGACAGTTGGTTGAAAAAGGACACGCTTATCAGTGTAATTGCGAACCGGAAAAATTTAAGGCATTAAAGATGCAAAAGACACCTTGCCCGCACAGAAATTTAGAAATTTCGGAAAATTTAAAAAATTTTGACAAAATGTATGTGGAGGAAGGATGGACAGTACGAATTAAGACAAATTTAAATGCTCCGAATCCTTCTCTGGTGGACTTTCCTTTGTTAAGGGCATCAAAAGAAATTCATCCACGGCTGAAAAATAAGGGCTCAACAGTTTATCCGCTGATGAATCTCTCTGTTGCAGTTGATGACCATCTGCTTGGAATAACGCATGTTTTAAGGGGAAAAGACCATCTTACCAATACGGAAAAGCAAAAATTTATTTACGAATATTTCGGATGGAATGAGCCAAATTTTATTCATTACGGAATAATGAGTATTGGTTCGGAAGGAAAAATCAGCAAGAGCGAGATAAAGAAAGGTATTGACGAAGGAAAATTTACCGGATGGGATGATGTAAATTTACTGACATTAAGAGCATTGAAGAGAAGGGGGATAAATCCGCAGGCAATAAGGAATTATATGCTGAATCTTGGGGTAAAAGATGTTGATGTTGAATTTAGCGAAGAAGCGTTGTATTTTGAAAATAAGAAATTTATTGAATCATCATTCCGCTATTTTTTTATTGAAGAGCCGGTAAAAATCACTATTGAAAATTTTCCTGATATGATTGTCCGATTTCCGCTGCATAAGGAACACAGTTACGGATTTAGGGTATTTAATTTAGTGCAGAAGGAAGGCAAAATAAATTTATTAATTCAGAAAAGCGATGCTGAAAAATTAAAAGAAGGAGACGAAATCCGGCTGATGAATACCTGCAATGTCCGGATTAAAGGTATAATAAAAACCGAAAATATTGCCATTAATATTATTGCTGACTATATTGAGAACTCTCACGGGCCGATGGCTGAAGTCAAGGGCGTCCAGGGGGCAAAGGTAAAATTTTCTAATATTCTAAAGGTCTTGTGGCTTCCAGAGGAAAAACTTAATACAAAAATTTATATTCCCGGAAGGACTGCAATTGGTGTTTGCGAGGCCGGTTGTAAAAATTTAAAGGAAAACGATATTATCCAGTTTGAGACATTCGGATTTTGTAAAGTGGATAAGGTTATGTCCGATGGTATTGAGTTTTATTTTACTCAGAGGTGAAAATGTGTGTCATGAATGGCGATTTTGTGGCAGGTTGTATTGAGAAAGAAATAAATAAAGATATTCAGACACAACCGTGTGGTTTTGATTTGACAATAAAAGAAATTTATGAATTTGGTGGTGCGGGAAGTATCGGATTTTCAAATAAAAATTTGCCTGAATGTATAAAAATATTTGACAGCAATAGTGACAATGTCACGGATAAAATTTTGCTGAAAAGAGGGGCATATAAAATTGTTTTTAATGAAATTGTGAAGATTCCGAAAAACTGTATCGGGCTGGTCTTTCCGCGCTCCACTTTATTAAGAATGGGATGTGAAATTCACACGGCGGTTTGGGATCCAGGATATATCGGAAGAGGTGAAGCACTCCTGAATGTATTTAATGCGCATGGAATTTATATAGAAAAGAATACGAGAATTTGTCAGATGATTTTATTGGAAGCGGATAATCCTTTAAAGGCATATAACGGGGACTATCAGTATTCTAATATGTAAAATTTATTGGGTTGTTGAAGGCATATAATATTAGGGTGTTAATCTGTAACTTTACAAAATTTGGGTGGCTAACCTCTTTAAATTAAGTTAATTAATTTTATGAGGTAATTAACAGGTGATCGTTGGTGCTCACTCCTGTAAATCTAAAAAAATTAAAAGCAATATGTATCCCCTCAAAATTTCAGGGTATTTTAAAAACTTCAAGTTTTTAAAAGATACGAGCAACAGCGAGTGTAAAATATAAAAATTTAGTATTTTTCGCTCGCAAAATAGAACAATATAATAGACATGTTGCAAAATAACTTTTTCACCTTTATTAATTTTAACCTCACTTCGTTTGGATATTTTAAAATCTTTGCGATTTTAAAATCACCTTTAAAATTTTTAATTTGCAACAACTCTAATTTAATTACCCTATTTTATTGATAGGATGCAGCAATATTTTAAAAATTCCACTTAAAGGAAATCTTAAATTTATATATTGCGAAAAAAAGTCACCTATTTTTACGCCATCAATTTCTTATTAATTTCTCAACCACTGCTTTTCTCATAATGCCAATTAAATTTTCATCCACTTGTAAATTTAGCCAGATTTTCAATGATTCAGCACCCTGATAAACAAGCATATCAACACCGTCAATAACTTTACAATTTTTTTGTTTTGCAAGTTTCAAAAATTTCGTTTCAATAGGATTATATACAATATCCATAACTACTTTTCCTTCCGGAATATATTCTTTGCTTATTACACTTTTATCAACATTCGGAAACATTCCGACAGATGTTGCATTAATGATGATATCACTGTCATTCAATTCATCTTTTAAGTTAAAATTTTCCACAATTTTGACATCTTTATTCAATCGTTTTTTAATTTCATTCCCTATTAAAATTGCCTTTTCTGTTGTTCTGTTATAAATTGAAATTTCAGCATTATTTTGCAAAGCAGAAAATATGATCGCCCTTGCAGCTCCGCCTGCACCAAATATAAAAATTTTTTTACCTTTAAGACCTCTGTTTAAATTTTTTTCAATTGCCTTTATTGCACCAGTTCCATCAGTATTGTAGCCAATTATTAAATTTTCAACATAATCAAATTTTATCGTATTTACCGCATTAATCAATTTCGCTTCTTCGCTAATTTTGTTTATGTATTTTAGAACAGAAATTTTGTGGGGAATTGTCACATTTAACCCGCAAAATTTCAATGCATCCGCACCATGTATTGCATTACATAAATTTTTCTCATCAACATCAAAAGCAAAGTAATCTGCGTTTATTTTTTTTTCCTTAAAGACAGCACTATGCATTACAGGAGATAATGAATGCTCTATCGGATGTCCGATTACGCCGAAAATTTTTGTTTTTGAGTTATTCATTTTATTTTACTAATTCAATCATTCTTTTCTTTAATTCCTGATTAATAATTGACTTTCCATAAACGGAAAGAAATTTCTCTAAAACCGTTTTATCTGCCTTCTTATATCTCACATACCTCGTCAGTAACTCGTCTCTATGTCAATTTTGTAAAAATTTTTAAATAAAAAAGCCATCATAGAGTCAATGTTCATTTTGTTTTCTGATTCCATTAACTGCTGAAGTGCTTCCCTTAAAATTTCCTGCGGAATATTGTTAAAATTTTTGTCTAAAATTTTTGCAATTTGAAATTTCACATTATTGTTTGGTGAACTAATAAATTTTAAAAGTGTTTCGTTTCTGAAGTCATTAGCAAATTTTTCAAAATTTTTTGCTAAAATTTCAGCAATCATTTCCTTTCCCATATTTCCTTCAGATATCAAACTTTGAGTTATTATTTCATTGCGAAGATGTTGTAGAATGATATCAAAATGTTTCTCAATGACAAAAAGAGATAAATTTCCGGGCAGCGGTTCCAATTCAACATCGTGTTCTTTTCCAGTGGATTTTTTAGGATTTTCAATTATTCTGATGTTTTTCTTCAGAACATCTTCTAATAATTTCTCTCTTAAGTCCTCTGAAATTATGTCATAATGATTTAAAAACACACCTGCTGCCACCCGTATATGCCTGCCATTCTTTTTCAGGTGTTCCTTCAGCAATTTTTCTCTTTTCTCTTTTTCTAAATTTAAAAAGCCAGCACCAAAATTTTCAAGTTCTTTCTCTTTATTATGCTGGTTGTACAGGTAAAGCAAAGTAATTATTCCTAATACAATCCCGCCTATAACAACAACAAACGAAATTATGTCTGTTGACTGGGGAACTGCCATTTTAAATTTTTTGTTATAAATTTAGTTTATAAATTTAATTATCCTTCCTTAAAAATGAGAAACATAAAAGAAGTGAGTATAAAGGATAAAAAAATTGCTATGCTACAGGGAGATATTGTCGATATGAATGCTGATGCAATTGTGAATGCTGCAAATAATGAATTGTAGCATGGCGGGGGTGTTGCACTTGCAATTGTAAAAAAAGGTGGAAATATAATTCATGAAGATAGTGACAAAATCGGATTTTGCGAAACAGGAAAAGCAGTAATAACCACAGGCGGAAATTTAAAGGCAAAATTTGTTATTCATACTGCATGGTCGATTTATGGTAAGGGAGACGAAGATAAAAAGTTGAAAAATGCAGTTTTAAGTTGTTTAAATTTAGCAGATAGTAAAAATTTAAAGTCAATTGCATTTCCGGCAATAAGTGCGGGAATTTATCACTTTCAGAAAGACAGATGTGCAAAGATAATGCTAAATACAGTTAAGGAATATGTTAAAAATAAAGATACTAATTTAAGCGAAATTTATGTTGTGCTTTATGATAATGATACATTTCGCATATTTGCTAAAGAATTTAAAAATTTAGACCTTTCCTAAATTAATTTCATTCAATTTCTTTATTGTCTTGTTCCTCTGTTCGCTGTTTAATCCGTTCCAGTCAATCAATGCAATTTCCGGTTTCGGAATTGTTTTTGAAATCATTTGTTCAATCATTTCTCCATTAAAATTATACTTTGGCATTATATGTCCGAAAGCAATCTCTTCGTTAAGCAAAATTTTTGTAAATTTACCTGCATAATGATTTCCTCCGATTCCTATCGCAATTGTGGTATTTTTTTTATTTAAATTTGTACCATACAAGTCCTTTATTACATTACCTGCAACTTCACACGCATTTAAATTATTCCATTGTTCTTCACTGCTTCCAACCTCAACAAACATAACTGGTAAATTTAATGTCGGGCCGTGATGTGTAACTTCAAGTGTTACATCGTAATTTACAAGGTTTAAATTTTTTTCCTTTTCTTTTTTAAATTCTAAAATTGCCTTTCTTATGTACAAAGCCGGAGCAATTGAAAGAGATTTTTCATTCCCTCCGAGTTTCGCATCGTTAAAATTTCCCGGAGAATGAACGCAAAGTGTAGGCATTTTTGATTCGGACTTATGTCGGGATGCAACGATTATTAAGTCAATTTTAGCACCAGCCATATTGTAAATTTCAGACGGTAAATCGTTTAAATTTATAACTTTTTCATCAATTCCGAAAATTTCAATATTGTCTACCTTTAAAAATTTTGCTATATTTTCTCCGGCGATATCCTGATGTGAATAAAGGACTATTTTAGACATTTCAAAAATTTTCATAGAAATAAAAATAAATTTTTTACTTTCATTTTAGTAAATATGTTCTCCTTACTTATAAACATAACCGGAATTTTGTCGTTTTGTTTTCCCGTCTTTTTCATTGCTTCCCCCTCAACATAATTTATACTATCTTCCGCTGCAATTACTTTTTTATCAACTATCGCTATCCATTTATCAGGGTAATTTTTTACTAACTCTGAATAATATGCTATGCCACAATTCATATCATCCCAAAATTCATTTAGCACAAGTTTAACTTTTTTCATCGTATTATGAAGTATGAAATTTACTTATCAGGAAAGTATAACAAAAACTAAATATTTTAATAATTAATATTGGTTGAGTCGTAAATGAATTGAGGGTAGTTTTTCAATAATCACAGCGAAGCGCATCCACTCGAATACTATTCTTTTTAAAAACCAATTATATGGTTAAGATGAGAGGAGTAGGCGAATAACACACCTCATCTGTATTTTGTTGTCGTTAATAATATTTAGATTTAAAATAAATAAGTTTTTATTTTTTGAAATTTTACCACCCTTAATTCATTTGCGACTCAACCGTTTGCTTGTTTTTCATCTTATCCCCAGAAAAAACAAAATTGTCGGAACTAACAAAACACCCATCGCATGCGTTCTGTTTACATTGCCAAATATTGAAATCAGCCCGATACACATTCCAACCAATGCAATAAATATTCCATAAATTCCTGTAAGGACAAAAAGCGCAACACAAATCAATCCAAATGAAAATATATTTAAATTTCTGCTGTTTATTCTTCCCGTCCATTTCACTGCAATTTTTGATGTCTTATGAAAAAGTACAACTGCAAAGAACGAAACAAAGAGGATGACTCCGATAAACAGCAAAATTTCCCCGAATGTTATATCCATAACCGAATCAATCATAACTGCTACTCCGCTCCTTGCATTTCCGATTGTATAAATTGCAATTAGTGAAAATATGCTGTCCGATAAATTTATTGCAGAAACTGAAATCATAAATGCTCCGACACTGTTTCCGAAGACAATTGCCATCAGCGTTCCTATCTGCGAAGCACTTATTCCCGGCAATGTTCCAGCAATCATTCCAGCAAATGCTCCTAAAAATCCTGCCGCATAGAAATTTTTGCCAGGTTTTGCCGTCGCCGTTGGAAGTTGTGGAATTTGTTTTCCTTTTTTGTATGTGATGACATTAACTAGCAGTGTGCTTAATCCAAATAAGCCCGCAAATACGGGAAAAAGCACCTGTGATGATGAGAAGAAATTTAAGTTTAATGCTA
>MTER01000090.1:1110-5373 GCA_002083985.1 Candidatus Altarchaeales archaeon A3 | reverse complement strand
GAAAGCACAAACACAAAAAGAGCGGTTAAAATTTTGTAAATTTTTCTTTCATACAACAGCAGAGCAGCAACGACTATAATAAGAACAAATACAATAAAATTTCTTGACGCCTCATAGATAACAGGAAGAAACATGAATGCGAAGACTGACAGAATTAAAGCAAAGAACAATCCGAATATTGCCCCGAATAATGTAAAATATGCAGCATCCATTGCTTTGCCTTCCAAAATTAAACGCTGTGCCGGAAGCAAACTTAAGACAGTTGCCTCCTGTGGAGCGCCGAGAAACAGCGTAGGGATAAATTCAATAAACTGATGAACGATCATTGCAGAGATTAAAATAACTGCAAACTCCAAAGGCAGTAATCCCAGAGCAGGAAGTAAAGAAATCATAATAATTGCAACATTATTTACATGAAAGCCTGGAATTAGTCCGGTAATAAAGCCGATTATTATGCCGATAAAAGCAAAAAGCAGAAATTCAAGCAACATTTGTTATTGTTTTGTTCTTAATTTTTTAAGTTAATTTATTTTTTATTTATAAATTGAAAATTTTAGTTAAAATTAAATTTAGAATGTCTTAAAAATTTTAAATGAAAATCGCTTTGCTCACATCTGAAAAATTAAAAGAAAACGCAAAAAATGAAGTAAATAAAACAAAAGGAAATGGAATGAATGTTGAAATTTTAGGAACAGATGTTGAAATTGCCGCATTTATGAAATCCGCAGATGTTGTCCTTATGATAAGCAATTGCATAAAGAAGGACAAAAATTTTGACTTCATAATTCTGCCCGGAAATTTTACAGGAAATACAAAAGTAATTGAGGAGAATATAAAGACAGAAGCAATAAATACATGCAAGTGCCCTGTTGTTATTAAGGGAACAAAAAATTTAGGAGATATAGGAATTTTGCTTGAAAATATTGAGGGCTTAAGCGTTCAAGAAATTGAACAATTACATTTTAAGCCGGCAGATGAAATTTTAAAAGAACTTATAATGGAAAAATTAAATGATGAATTAAAATTTATTGCTCATGACGGCAAGGCAAGATTTGAAATAAAAGGAGTTAGAAATACCAAAATAATGCTTAACGGAATTCCAAAGGTTGTTGCAGAAATTTGCGATGCATCGATAATGAGTGATGAGCAATTAAAGGAAAGAGCAAAATACTTTACAGATGCAGGGGCAAAAATTATTGACATTGGAATGATACCTGAAGCAAAGCCCGAAGAAGTTAAGAGGATAATTAAGGCAATCAGGGAAGTTACCGATGTCCCTTTTTCAATTGATACTATAAATCAGGATGAAATTTTGGAAGGTGTAAAGTATGGAGCAGGGATGATTATGAGTATTGACAGAACAAATTTTAAAATCGTTGAAAATTTTGATATCCCGATTGTTGTAATTCCCAGAGATGAGAAAGGCATAAAGAATCCAAACGAACGGCTCAAATTTCTGGAAAATTTAATTGCAGATATAAAGAAAATAAATGAAAATATAAAGACAATTGCCGATTTGATACTTGACCCGCCAAATTTCGGACTTTCGGAATCAATTGCTCTTTATGGAAAATTCAGGAAAAAGCACAAAGACATAGCAATGCTGATGGGCGTTGGAAATGTAACAGAACTGATAGATGTTGATTCGCATGGAATTAATGCTTTGCTTACCGCGATTGCGTATGAATTGAAAATTGATTTGCTATTTACTCCGGAATACAGCACAAAGGCGAAAAATTCTGTCAGGGAAATTAATACTGCAATAAATATGATGTATTTGTCAGGAAGGAGAAATCAGCCGCCAAAGGAAGTCGGGATTGATTTGCTGATTTTAAAGGACAAACATAAAGTAAATTTTGAATTAAATTGCAATAAATTTTTTGATGCGGAAAATTTTAAATTTAAAAAGCGACTTGATAAAATAAATTTCAGGATAATTGTTAAGGATAAAATTTATGTCATGTTGCGTGAAAACAGGAGTCCTGCTGAAAATCCGAAAATTTGCATAAAAGGAAGCAAAGCGGAAGAAATTTATCAGGCAATTCTTGATTATATCGCAAACCAAGACCTTAAAATAAGCAATGAACATTGTGCATATTTGGGAAAGGAATTAGGCAAAGCGGAGATTGCGTTAAAGCTATGCAAGAATTATATTCAGGATGAGGAGTTATTTAAGTCATTAAAATAAAGTATTTTATAAAAAATTTAATTATTAAAGCAAAAATTTAATTTGACTTTGCCCTCTTAATATCGAAGGGAAAAATTTACTGCGGGATTAACCAGAGATATATTTTCACATAATAAATTTAATCTTAACTAACAAACAAAATGGAAGATATATTAGGAATTGATTTGGGAACAACAAACTCATGTGCTGCATTTATAGAATTCGGCGAGGCGATTGTAATTGAAAACTCTGAGGGAGATAAAACAACACCATCAGTTGTTTATTTTAAAAAAGAAGGTGGTGTTGTTGTTGGTAAATTAGCAAAGCAAAACATCGTCGTAAATACAGATAGAACTGTTAAATCAATAAAAAGGCATATCGGAACGGAGTATGCGGTAGAAATTGATGGAGAAAAATTTACTCCTGAGTATATATCTGCACACATACTGAAGAAACTCATAAGTGATGCAGAAAAATTTACTGGCAGAAAATTTACGGATGCGGTAATAAGCGTTCCTGCATATTTTACAGATGCACAGCGCCAGGCCACAAAGGATGCGGGAGAAATCGCCGGCTTAAATGTCAGGAGAATAATTAATGAACCTACTGCATCAGCAATAGCTTATGGTTTTACAGAGAAAGATAAAAAAACAGTTCTTGTTTATGATTTTGGAGGAGGAACATTTGATGTTTCTATACTTTCAATAGGTGATGGATTTTTTGATGTTGAAGCAACATCCGGAGACAATCATTTAGGTGGCGATGATATAGATAATGTTATTGAAGATATTGTAATTTCAGAGATAAAAAAGACATACGATATAGATGTTAAAAATGATTTATTTATTTATCAAACATTAAAGGAAAAAGCTGAAAAGGCCAAGATCGACTTATCCGCAAGAGAAGAGACATCAATAGATCTGCCTTATATTGGAAAATCGCATGAAAAGCCAGTCACTTATTCGCGAAAGATTAACAAAAAAGAACTTGGAAAAATATTAGATCCTTTTCTTGAGCGGACAAAGAAACAGGTAATGGTTGCTTTGAACGATGCCTCAATAAAAATAGAAAATATTGACGATGTTATTCTTGTCGGGGCAATGACCAAGATTCCATACATTAGAAAATTTGTTGAAGATTTATTTCATAAAAAGCCAAATATGAGCGTTAATCCTGATGAAGCTGTTGCTATAGGTGCTGCTCTTTCAGCATTGGCTGGAAAAGAATATATGGAAAAAAGAGAAACGCTCCACATAAAAAGGCCCGTTGAAATATCAGATGTCATAAGTCGTTCTTTTGGAACACTTACTTCTGATGGATACATAGTGAAAATGATTGAAAAAAATACAAAAGTTCCAATCAAAATAACAAAAAATTTTACAAATCCCCGCTCATTTATGAATGAAATACATGTGAGTGCATATCAGGGCGAAAGTTTATTTCCTGATGAAGACGATGCAGATCATCTGGGGGAGTTTTTGATAGACATAGAACCAATGCCTGCAAGGCAAAACAAAATAGATGTAACATTTGAAATAGGTGAAGAGTTTGGGATTTTGCATGTCACAGCAAATGACTTGTACTCAGGAAATCAACGTACAGTGAAGATAATATCGCGTGGAAGATTGTCAAAACAAGAGAAGGACAAGTGGACTAAAAAGCTATCTGATATTTATCAAATTGAAGTCAATTTTAATAATATGGTGGCAAGAAAAATAGTGACACTTCTCCTTAATCCACATTCAACAATTAGTAATATTAAAAACAAGCTGAAGGAAGTTGATATGATAAGTGGGAACGAAGGGCTTTTCTATAACAATAAAGAAATTACTGATGATATTGTATTGTCAGACATAGATATTGATAAAGAAAGTACAATAGAAATAAGGGAAAAAATAAAGGATGAAAATGGAAAAACGGAGAAAAACCGAATTGTTGTAAATTAAAATTTTCATATCCAATATACTTGTTGCTAAATAAGAAATTTATCGGAAGTCAATTACCAACCATTGAAATGGTTGGTTTTCTTGACTTAAAAATTATAAAATTTAAAGGTTAAAAAGTTAGTATGAGTGAAGGCGATGAAGAAATTGAAA
>MTER01000090.1:0-1079 GCA_002083985.1 Candidatus Altarchaeales archaeon A3 | reverse complement strand
TACAGAGACAGAGTTAAGGAAAATGAAAAAAGAACCAAAGACAAAACAAAAAAGGACTTCATAAAAAACCTGCTTGAAACATTAGATAATTTATATGTGATTACAAATAGAGATGAGGGGGAAAAAAGCGAGGATGTGAAAATAACTTATGATGGATTAATGAGAGCATTCAACATGAAAGCAATATCCCCGGCCCATGGACAATATATTGATGAGATTAAGCATATAGCAATTGATACATTTACTAATCCAAATTATCCTGAAAATACGATCGTTTATACGGTGCGAAAGGGATATTGTTTTGATGATGAAGTAATAAGGCCTGCAGAAGTAGTAGTGTTTGTTGGAGGAAAACAGGTAAAGAAAAGCGAAGAAACACATAAAGAATGAAATGCCTAAAAAGAAAGGTCTTTTTGATAAATTTTTTAGTCCTATTTTAAATATTGTATTTAAAGTTATATTTAAAGATAAAACAAGATATCTTGAAGAAAAAACTGAGGGAATATTACTCAAAGAGCAGGAAATAACAAAAAAAGAAAATTTATTGACTGAGGAATTTGGGGAATTAAAGCAAAAAGAGGAAAATTTAACACTCAAAGAACAGGAAATAACAGGAAAAGAAAATTTATTGACTGAAGAATTTGAGGAATTAAAGCAAAGAGAGGAAAATTTAACACTTATGGAGCAGGAAATAGCAACAAAAGAAAATTTATTGACTGAAGAATTTGAGGAATTAAAGCAAAGAGGGGAAAATTTAACACTCAAAGAACAGGAAATAACAGGAAAAGAATATTCATTAACAAAAGAATTGAAAGAGAAGCAAAGGCAGAAAAAATTTTTGATGCAATTAAATCATACAAGCAGGAAAATATAAATAAGAAATTTGAAATTATGTCAATTAAGAAATTTGAAATTAAAGTAGTTAAAAAATTTGAAATTATGTCATTTGTTGAATAAAAAAATAAAAATACTAAAAATGAAGTGTCCAAATTGCGGCAGGGAAATTCCGGAAAATAAAGTTAAAGCGGAAATTCGTGTATGCTCAATATGCAAAGAGGTAATCGGATGTATTTATTGCC
>MTER01000089.1 GCA_002083985.1 Candidatus Altarchaeales archaeon A3 | reverse complement strand
TATGAATCGAAACTTTTTTATCAACTTTTGCCATTTTTTGAATTTTTTTGTTTAAATTTCTCCAAAATTGGTAGTTTGTTAAAATATGCTCAATAAAGAGTGGATGTTATTCGTGATTTTTTGATGCCAATATAGATGTCTATACGAACAACTTTTCAATGTCTTCCCTGCATAATTTCTTGAAAATCCCTTCGTCAACTGCAATCACATTCTTAACAAGATTCAGTTTGCTTTCCTGAAGCTGGAGTATTTTCTCTTCTATGCTGTCTTTTGTAATCGCCTTATAAACAAATATGTTCTTTTTCTGCCCTATTCTGTGTGTCCTGTCCATTGCCTGCATCTCTGCCGCAGGATTCCACCACGGGTCAATAATAAATACATAATCCGCTTCGGTGAGATTCAAACCCAGTCCGCCTGCTTTCAAACTGATGAGAAACGCTTTTATATTTGAATCGTTCTGAAATTTCTCCACGACATCTTTTCTGTTGCGCGTGCTTCCGTCAAGATAAGAAAATTTTATACCCTTTCTTTCAAATTCACTGCGGAAAACATGCAACATCTTGACAAACGAAGAAAAAACCAGGACCTTATGCCCGCCTGCAATAACTTCCTCAATCTGTTCCATCAGCATGTTTAATTTACCGGATTCCCCGGTAAAGCTTTCGTCAATAAGTACCGGATGATTACATATCTGTCTTAATTTCATAATCCCCTGCAATATCTTAAACCGGGATTTCATAAAGCCCCCTTTATTTATCGCATCCTCTATCTCATTTTTGATTTTAAATTTCCACGATTCGTAAATTTCTCTTTGTTTCGGCTCCATCTCGCAGTAGGATACAGAAATTTGTTTTTCCGGAAGTTCCTTTGCAACCATCTCCTTCTTCCTCATCAGTAAAAACGGGTTTATTATGTTTTTAAGTGCATTCGTTTTATGTTCGTCTTTCTCCTTTTCAATGCTCTTTGCAAATGTCTCTTTAAAGTAATTTATGTTTCCCAGCAGCCCCGGGTTGAGAAATGCGAACTGTGACCACAATTCAAAGGAATTGTTTTCTATCGGCGTTCCGGTCATCGCCAGTTTATGTCTTGATTTCAGATTATATATTTCTCCGGCGGTCTTTGAGAGAGGATTTTTTATATACTGTGATTCATCAAGGATAACATAATGGAAGTCCTTATCTTTAAATATATCCGCGTCATTCCTTAAAGTCCCGTAAGTTGTGAGAATAATATCTGTATGTTTTTTCCATATCTTTCCGCCGTCTCGTTCTCTTTCAAGCCCGTGATGAACATAGACATCAAGCGAGGGAGTAAATTTCTTAATCTCATTCACCCAGTTAAACACAAGAGATGTCGGAACTACAATAAGCGAAGGTGTTTTAATACCATGTTCTTTTTCGTAAAGCAGTAAACTCAGCGCCTGAACTGTTTTGCCAAGACCCATCTCATCCGCAAGGCATCCTCCTAAACCAAACTCCTTTAGAAAATGCAGCCAGTCATATCCTGCTTTTTGATAGTCCCTCAGTTCACCTTTCATGCCTTTAGGGAGGCAAATATGTTTTATCTCCTTAAAACCGGAAAATTTTTCCCTGATTTGTTTAAATTTTTTATCAACTGTTGTTTTTTCCGAAATATCAAGCAACGCCTCTATAATAGCAATCTGCGACCTTGATGCCCTTGCACTTTCATTTTTTTCATCACGCTCTAACAGACCTGTGATACCTGATAGTTTATTGAGCCATTTTTTCGGGATAACGCCTTTTCTTCCGTCACTCAGTTTAATAAACCGCTCATTGCTGTTTATTGAAGAAAGTATTTGAGTAAAGGAAACCGTTTCTTTTCCAAACGATACGGCTCCTTTTAAATCAAACCAGTCAATCCCACTTGAGACCTCTAATTTCAGTTTTGGCTCTTCCTGCGCGATCTTATTATTAAGTAATTCGGATTTTCCATAAACCTCATAACCCATAGCTATTAAATCATTTGCCACATCAGTAAGCCATAGATAAGGGTCTATGGCAGGGATAAGCAAATCACCGCGTTTTGTAGTGTAATGGTCAAGAAGGACTTTGAAATAGTCATTCTCTTTCTCCGGGTTTCTTGGTATTTTAATAATCTTTTCTTTTTCGTTTTTGAATACAATATCCTGCCCGCCTGTGTCCGGGACCTCCTGTTTATCATAGAGGAACCGCAGCTCAATACCAAATGACTCTCCGTAGTCCCTGAGATACAAACGGGGAACCGGCTCAAATTTTTGTTCTTCAATATCAAAGCCCGGCGGAAGTGCAACCTTCCCTATTTTTGACAAGTTCGGATAGTGTTTTTCTATGACATCGTTCAGTTGATTCATTTCTATTTCCGCCTCTGAAAACTCTGGCAGCTTCTTTACGATTTCCTGATAAGGACACTTCAGTTCAAAGAGGGTAAAATTTTTTCTTTTATTGTCGTAAATGGAAACCCATAAAGGGTCTTTTCCAAGAAAATCGCAGTCATTTTTATTAATCTGAAATTTTTGTTCACCCACATTTGCAGTTATTTTTAAGACCGCCTTTTTTCGTTCTTTGTCTTCGCTAACACCAATCTCAATTTCGCCTTTTTCGCCCGGGAATATACAGTTCTGAAACGCCTGTGGATCTTCATTGTATAAATTTCTCATTTCGCCCAATAAAATACTGTCATCTCTGTCCCTAAATTTATCCTTAACAAGATTCTCCGATGAAGATCGCCATCTCTCATCATGCAAGAGATTCCATCTGAACAAATCAAAAATTTTTCTCCTATTGTCCGGAATCGCATCATAATACTCTTTCATAAATTTATCAGTAACAATGGATGGTGCTCCGGGAAGGCCTGATTTCTTGATATATCTTTTTTCTACTTCTATTGAAAAATGACCCTCATAAGAATGTGTATGTTTCTCCGCATTGAAATAAAATATATAATTTTGCAGAATCTTTGCCTTTGATTTTTCGATGAAGGAGGAATCAAGTTCGCGAACGAAACTATAAAACTGTTCGGAACGGATTTTAGAGAGGAATTCTTCTTTTACTTCGGATATTTGTTTTTTGTTTTTTTGTAGAAATAAAGCGAGCAAAGAGGCGGCAGTATGCCTGCATCTTGAGTGCTCGTATTGGGTCTTACAATTACATTCCGCATAGAATGAAAGGAGCTCATCAAAGCCCCTTCGGTATATGCGGACTTTTACATTATCTCTTGCAAGATGTTTTTCCCACAAATAAGAAAGAGAAATTTTTTCATCTATCTCCGTGAGCATTTCCCTGTCGGTTAAGGACTTTATTTCTAACTTATTTTCGGTCAAGATATCAAAGGCGTCCGAAACGGATTGTTTTGAAGTGTGTTTCACGATATCGTCCAGAGAGAAATTCCATAAGTTCTCCTCTTTTTTATTCTGTGTGTTTGTGTTTGCTCCGGAATGCTGGTTTGAATTATCTTTGGCTGCATCTTTGAATTCGTAGCGAAATTTAAGTAAAACCGCGACGACATGCTTGCAACCCTTACCTTCATAAGGACATGTGCAGCTGCTGTGAATCACACTCTTACCCTTACCAAAAGTAATATCAACATCGTATATACCATAGTGTCCCGCAACCTTGGCACAAATTTCTTTGCCCTCTTTCTTTACATTCATATATATTATCTTTTTGTCATAATAGTACCTTTTCCCGCGCTCAAATATACTTGTTGAATCCGCGTATGCCCTAATAATATTCTCTGTAAGTTCTTCCGGCTCCATATTATTCGCTAATGTAAGAATTAAATTTAAACGGATTTATATTTGTTTATTAGAGTTGTTGCGAAATAGTTGATATGGGTTATTTTATACCCCAACAATATACAAACTATCTAAAATTTATTTTTTTATGGTGGAAAAAATTCATAATTGTGAATATATTGTCACCTCGCTTCGCTCGGAGATTTTAAATAAATTTAAAATAACAATAGATTGAAAATTATTTCGCAACATGTCTATTAATGATAGAAGTTTTAATTATAATGTTTTAATAAAGTAATGTTAATTTGATAATTGATTTTCCATAAATTTCTATAAAAATGCCAACGGTAGAATTTAACACAAACGAATTAACTGAATTAACAGGAGTTAGCGACTTAAATTTTTTGAGGGAAAGGATTCCTATGCTCGGAGTTGATATGGAATGTCTTGACAAGGATAAAGCAGTAATGGAAATTTTTCCAAACAGGCCCGATATGCTGTGCGTTGAGGGATTTGCGCGGGCATTGAGAAATTTTTTAGGGATAAAAAAAGATGTTGCCCAATATGAAGTTAGGGATGAGATGAAGGAATGTAAAATTTTTGTTGATAAGTCCATTAAAGAAATCAGGCCATTTATATCTTCTGCAATAGTGAAAAATTTAAATATCACGGATGCACGACTAAAATCCCTGATGAATATTCAGGAGAAACTACATATTACGCACGGAAGGAACAGGAAAAAAGTTGCCATAGGAATACACAATTTGGATGTTATAAATTTTCCCGTTACCTATAAAGCAGTCCAGCCGACGGACTATAAATTGATTCCGCTAAATTTTGCGGATGATATGTATTTGGATGAAATTTTAAGAAAGCATCCGAAAGGAATTGAGTATGGAAAGATAATAAAAAATTTTGATAAATTTCCGCTTATTGTTGATGCAAATAACGATGCGGTTTCGATGCCACCCATCATAAATGCCGACCGCACAAAGGTAACTACAGGAACAAAAAATTTATTCGTAGAGATTACGGGAACAAATCAGTATGCTGTTGAAAAAGCACTGGCAATTGTCGCCTGCACGCTCGCAGATATGGAGGGAGAAATTTATAATGTCCATATAAATCCGAAGCATTAAAATATGAAAATTCACAGAAAAGTAAAGGAAGCATTCGGAATTTTCGGAATTGTGAGAAAAGAAAGGACAAATGTTTACGGTAAAATTTATTACTGCATTCCGCCTTTTTCTTAAAAATAAAAATGCGGGCGAAAAATAAAAGTAGTTGCTCATCTCTTTAAATTAGATTAATTAATTTACAGGATATCTTTTAAAAATCTCACCTCACTTCGTTCGGAGATTTAAAAATTTCTGAAATTTTTAAATCACCTCGCTGATGCTCGGATATTTTAAAATTTTCTTATTTGAAAATGCTTAAAAGAAATCTCATTTAAAAATCCAAAAGATTTTTAAAGATTGAAAACTCATAGTTTTCAGTAAAATTGAATATTAGAGTTGTTGCAAATTAAAAATTTTAAAGGTGCAAATTAAAAATTTTAAAGGTGAAAAAGTTATTTTGCAACATGTCTATTATATTTTTTAATCCAGAAAATCTAAATCCTGTTTTACTTGTTTTTCCATTCATTTTCCTTTTTATTTTTTTAGTATTTATTTAGATAGTTAAATTTTTGTCTTATCAAATACATTTCGTACTTCGTGAGTATTCATCAATTTTTTGTATATACTTTTTATACCGTTTATAACACTTCATACTTTTAATTTATTCTCTAAAATCACCCCCACACCGCCTTCACTATATCTATTTTTGCTGCCCTCCATGAGGGATACATTCCTCCCGCGATTACTCCCATCAAAAGCACCACTGCCGAAATAATCATAGTGGCAGGTTCCAGGACAAGTTTAAGCTCTCCCATGGGCATACTTACGGGATTTTGGTTGAAGTAGTATGTTACTGCTTGCCCGGCAATAACTCCTATAATTACACCAACTAAACCAAAAAGAACAGATTCCAGCAAAAAAATCTTCAAAACCGTGTTATCTGTTGCCCCGATTGCTTTAAGTATTCCTATCTGCCGCTTTTTGTTTTGAGTATTAATATAAATTATAATCCCTATTGTCATGACTGCAGTTAATATCCCTACGATACTCATTATTATCCTTGTACTGTCCAATGTCTGAACCATCTGTTCAACAAACCCCACGAAATCCTTCCATGTTTTAACATCTCCTCCAACATTTTCCTGCATTACCTTAAGTTTATATTCTTCTACTGCGTTCTTATCGGCAATTTTAATTAAAATTTGTGAGGCCTTATCTTCAATCCCATATACTTCTTCAACCTCTTTTGTTGTTAAATACACACCGCCATCAACAACATCAAAACCTGCATCCAATATACATTTAACCCTATAATCCTTAACAACACCATTACTGTGTGTGATTGTCACTCTGTCGCCCACCCCTATATTTCCTAACTCCCCCCTTGAACGCTCTGTATCACCGCCAGACTCGTCAGAGAGCAGGTTAATCCCAATACACACCTCACCTGTATCCGAATCACTTAAAAATTCACCTTCCACAACTTTATATGGGATCTCTGTAACTCTCTTCTCCAAGGAGGGCGTCACTCCAGTCAGGCCAACCCGTATGCTTTTTGATTTATACTTTATAGTCCCACCCATCTCATTGTGTGGTGCGGATGCAACAACCCCGGGGATTACTTCAATCTTTTTCTGTATGCTTGAAACATGCTCAACGTACTCATGATTTTCTTTTGGTATAATCAGGATATGTGCGGACATAACACCTATTATCTGGTCCTGAACTGTGTTTGTCATTCCCGCGATAAATCCTGAAAAGAAAATAATGTTGACATAACTCAATGCTAAAATTCCAACTACCAACAGAAACATCCCCTTGTCTTTGAATGTGTCCTTTAACGCTAAAAATAATACCGCGTTTTGTTTTTTCATTGTTTTAATTAATTTTATCAATATTTCCAATATTTTTAATCAAACCATCCCTAAGCCAGATTATTCTATCTGCCATTCTCCCGAGTTCTTCTTCATGCGTAACCATAAATACTGTTACCCCCGTCTCCTTATTTAACTTTCTGAATAATCCCACAACTTCAACTGCCGTTTTGCTGTCCAGATTAGCGGTGGGCTCATCGGCAAGCAAAAGTACGGGTTCATTGACAAGGGCGCGAGCGATTGTTACTCTTTGCTGCTGTCCCCCAGATAATTCAGACGGCTTATGATCCAAACGATCCCCCAATCCAACAAGTTCAAGAAGTTCCTTCGCTCTTTTCTCTGCATCACCTCTTCCTGCAAGCATCAACGGAACCATAACATTTTCAAGGGCTGTTAATTCAAGAAATAAATTGAAAAATTGAAATATAAACCCTAATTTTTCAAGCCGCATCTTTGCCATCTGTGTCCCGCTCAGGTCACTGGTATCTATGCCGTCAACATAAACTTTCCCGGAACTTGGCGCATCAAGAAGTCCAACCATATTAAGAAGTGTGGTTTTTCCTGATCCTGAAGCACCCATGACTGCTGTGAAACTTCCCTGTTCTATCTCAATATTTACCCCTCTTAATGCGGGAACCTTTATTTTACCCATGAGGAAATCTTTCTTCAAATTTTCTGTTTTCAGTATTGCAGACATTTTAATTTTTAACTAATGGCGGATATGCGAAGTTTGTCCGTTAAGACAAATTTGGATGGAGCGGCAGCGGAATCGCATATCTGTTTGTTAGTGACCCGTTAGGAAGGGTTTGCGAAGCAAATTCGCAGAGTTCCGACATTTTTTCTCATTCATGATATTATTTTTTATTAATATATCAGATATTATTATTCTATCTCCCGGTTGGGATGCGGACCGCCTGCCGGCACACAAGCTAATTGATTATTAACTGTTCGACAAGTTCCATTTTCCTTGCCTTGAGGAAAAGTAAACTCACAATCATCACCCTCAATTTTTCCACTACATGCATCGATTACCTCCTGCGGGGGCTGTCCTCCGGGCCCTTGACCACCTTGCGGCCATTGGTTGGGAGGCGGACCGCTTTCAGGCACACAAACTAATTGATTATTAACTGTTCGACAAGTTCCATTTCCCTTGCCTTGGAGAAAAGCAAACTCACAACCATCGCCCTCAATTTTTCCACTACATGCATCGATTACCTCCTGCGGGGGCTGTCCTGACTCTTGACCACCTTGTGGGAGCTGTCCTGGTATCTCCCCAGCAACTGGGTATGAAGTTTCTTCTTTAATTTCAGAATCTTCTTCTTTTTGCAATGAGCCAACCCCTTCATCGGTTTGTTCATCTTTAACAGTTTCTTGAATTAAAGTTTCAGACGTTTGTGAGTTGTCTTTTAAACACCCACTTATCAATACAACATACGTTATTCCTAGGATTCCAATCCAGACTAAAATTTTTTTATCCATTTTATCGTTATCGAATATCAAATTTTCAAATTAAAAAAGGTCGGAATTTCGCCTTTTTTAAATTATTCACTTTTTCCACTCAAACATCCTCTTCCTTATTCTTTCCCTTATTTTTCATAATTTGGTTTTTAATATTGCAGACATTTTAGCATATATTCTTACTCCCATAGAGCGAATTAATTCTTTAAATATTTCCTGTAAACAGCAACAGCTGCGGCTATGATAATAATCGCCAGAATAATAAGTACAGGAGACCCGCCATCACCACTTGAAGATACCATGAATTCAAAATTATCCGTGATATTCGATTTTCCGAAATCATCTTCGTATTTAACTGTTATGAAGCCGCTGGCCTTCCCATCACCGCTACCATTAACTTCCTTGAAATTAACATCAAAAATTGCAGTGGTATCTTCATCCACACCTATCTTTCCGAGAGGTGCTTCTTTTTTACCAAATGCCGGCGATTCTACAAGTACCCGCACTGCCTCTGCATCCCCTGTTCCGGTATTTTCTACCCTGATTTGAAGTGTTTTTGAATTTTTACTGTTTGAGCTCAATTGCTCTACTTTTATATTTGCGATATTCAGTTGAGCTTTACCTTTTAATGTAACTCCCACAACATCTTTAAACGGAGTTTGTTCAATTCCCTTATCATTTGAGTATGTAACTGTTAGCGGAACTGAATACGACTTAACTTCCGCTGTTTTATCAGATATTAATGTAAATTCATGTGCATATACTTTACTATTATTTAATTCATCAACATAAGTTGAAGTTCCAGAACCGGATGATGTGAATGGTAATTGTGAAGGATCTAATTTTAGATCAATTCTTTGTGCATTAGAATCACCTACATTTTTTATAGTTATTTTGATATTGACTTCATTCCCCGGCTCTATTTTCTCTGGCGTAATACTCATATCGCTTATCGCAATTTGCGGTTTTCTTGAACCGGATGCAACTACAATCCCTGTATCTATTTCCTCATATCGCGTCCCTGTTCCGTCATCAAAGGAGAGTTTAACAACAGCAGGATATGTCCCGCCGGGCAGTTTATCGCCGACGTATATCTTAAATTCCAGTGTTTTTGCTTCATCTGCTTTCACTGAGCCTGCATCAAAATTATTTTCAATTACAATGATGTCCTCATTCCGGGAGATGAGAGTTGCAGATACATCATTAACACTGCTTTCACCTGAATTTTTCAATGTCATTGCATATTCCTGTGTTCTGCCTGCTACAATATCATCACTTATGTTCTGCACAGCAAAGTTTACATCACCATATACTTGTATTGGTATTTCCCAGTTTGTCTCTTCTGTTCTTGATTCTAAATCATTGTTGGCATAATAGTACATCTTATATTTCAAACGCAGCGAGAGTATGTGTGTGCCGATGTATGCATTCTTTTCTATCCTGATTGTTGTTGTAATTATTGTTGTCTGATCATGATTGATTGTTCCAAGTTCCTGGTAACTGCCGGCATGAATATTTCCGGTGCTTGGAAGAGACGCTTCGACTTCCTTTGCATACAGGTCGCCCGTATTTTTCAAAACTATCGTTATGGTTCCCAAGTCTCCCGGTTTTAGTTTCTTATCCACATGGGTCATATTATAGTCCACTATCAATGATGTTGGGCTAGTTGTTTCATCATTTGTTCCTGTTGTCGCTGTTTGCTGTTGTTGTCCTGCTGCTGCAACTGCTCCGCTGAGAAGGAGCATTATACACGCCATTACGGCAAATTCGTTTAAAATTTTATTTGTGTTTTTCATTTTTTTATGTTTTAACAACAATCGTATTTCCAATTCTATCAAACCCCTCTGGTTTTCTTTCCTGAACAGAATAGACCTGTTGCGAAATAACTTAAACTCATAAATCGTCAGTTTTTTATTTATTCTAATTTACTAATTTATATTAAGAGATTAAGACCTGAGTTTGAAAGATATTTAAAAAATGTCTAAAAACACCTTTAAATTTGTTTTTTTCTTGCCACCAAAATTTTACAGTTTTCAGGGTCAAAAACTCATAACTTTCAAAGATAGGTAAGAACTTAATAAATGATAATTCCACAACCCACATGATATTTCCATAACTTTATCATCAAGACCATTAATTTTATTTCTAAAAATATTCG